>NZ_JANEWH010000160.1:0-9320 GCF_028069715.1 Kluyvera sp. Awk 3
ATATTTAATATCCAGGTAAATGATATTTAAGATGATGTTTGTTTATGGCTCATTGGCGTCATCACCAACCATTTCTCGGGAGTGTGTTATAAATATGATGTTTAGTGATTAGCCATTTTTTATCGCCAGCGGGATGATGGGCCCCGCAGCATGAACTGCGATATTTTTTCAGACTTAAAAGGAAATTTAAAATGGCTACGAGCAAACTGATCAAGAACGATACGCTTACTGAAACCAGCAATGCAGCAGATGGTTTTAATCCCGCAAAAGATGACAGTAAATTAAGTTATACCTCTGCACGAGTGGCAAAGCCGGTATACAACAAATATAAAGCATCCGCGTCTAAACCGAAGGTATTCGGTTATTACACCGATTGGTCGCAGTACGATAGCCGTTTACAGGGGATTGATATTCCGGAAGAGCGTGGCCGCGGCTATGATTTAACCAATGTTTCGCCAACTGCTTATGACAAATTGATTTTGGGTTTTGTCGGCATTACCGGTTTTAAGAAAAATGACAAACTGCAGCGCGACGTCGTTGCGGAAGCCGCGGCGGCCTGCGGCAAAGTGAAATACGAACCAACCTTCCTCGATCCATGGGGCGATTTTCAGTCTTATGTGAATCTGGGCTTTGATGTCAGCGGTTGGGATGTTGACCCAATGACGGTGACTCAAGCGAATGCGAAAGGGATGCTGGGCGCGCTGCGAGATTTACAGGCAAAGGCGAAAGCACAGGGCCATACGCTGGCGCTGTCGATGAGCATCGGTGGCTGGAGCATGAGTAACGGCTTCCATGAAACGGCTGCTTCAGATTCCTCACGCAAGATTTTTGCTAAAGGCGTGGTGAAACTGTTCAAACAATTCCCGATGTTCAGCGAAGTGGATATCGACTGGGAATACCCGAATAACGAAGGCGCCGGTAACCCGTTTGGTGAGGAGGATGGCGCAAACTACGCGCTGCTGATCGGTGAACTGCGTAAGCAACTGGATTCCGCGGGTCTGAGCAACGTGAAGATTTCTATCGCGGCTTCCGCAGTGACCACGATTTTTGATTACGCCAAAGTGAAAGATCTGATGGCCGCTGGCCTGTACGGCATCAACCTGATGACCTATGACTTCTTCGGCACTCCGTGGGCGGAAACGCTGGGCCACCACACCAATCGTAAAGCGTTGGTTGAAGGCGGCTGGTCTGTGGAAACGATTGTCGATCATCTGCTGGCCGAAGGTTTCCCTGCCGATCGCATCAACATTGGTTACGCCGGCTATACCCGCAATGCGCGTAATGTGGAAATTGAGTCTCTGTCGCCGCTGAAAGGCTCCTACAATCCGGGCAAAGTGCTGCCAAATGGTGAGTATGAAACCACCACCGGATCTTTCGAATCCGGCACCAGCGAATGGTATGACGTGATTTATAACTACCTGGATCTGGAAAATCAGAAAGGCCGTAACGGTTTCAACGTGTACACCGACCAGGTGGCGGATGCCGACTACTTGTTTAACCCGGAATCCAAACTGTTTATGTCTCTGGACACCCCGCGTACCGTGAAAGCGAAAGGCGAATATGCCGCGAAGCTGGGGCTGGGCGGTGTGTTCACCTGGACCATCGACCAGGACAACGGCGTGTTGGTTAACGCGGTGCGCGAAGGGCTGGGTTATGAGATGGAGTCTGAAACCATCGATATGGAGCCATTCTACTTTGAGGGCATCAACGTTGAGCAGGAGGAGAAAGACGACGCGGTTACCGACATCAACCATGCGCCGAAAGCGGCCATTGAACTGCTGGTTGTGGGTGGTTCAACCGTTCAACTGTCTGGCGCAGGCTCTTCTGATGAAGATGACGATGCGTTGTCCTATAGCTGGGGCGTGCCTTCCGATATCGCGGTAGCGGATAAAACAGCGGAAGTGATTGAGTTTGTTGTGCCGGAAGTGAGTGAAAAAACCGCGATGCAGTTCACGCTGTTTGTTCGCGATTGCTACAACGAACCGTCCACACAGCAGCGCTTTGTGCTGACCGTGGTTCCTGCGCTGTCTCAGGTACAGCCCGAACCGAAAGAAGAGGAAGACGAGATCGTGCCGCCGGTTGAGCCGGAAGATGAGACGCCCCCCGCGGCCGATGAGACGCCGGCAGCGGACGAAACCACCCCTTACGTGCTGTGGGATGCCACTACGGTGTATGGCGCAAACTGGGGCGCTTTCGAAATCGTTAGCTGGAAAGGCCATAACTACCAGGTGAAATGGTGGTCAGTTGGCGACCAGCCGGACCTGAACTGCGGTAACGGCGGTGCATGGACTGACCTTGGCGCTTACTAATAGGGCAGCAGCATAACGCATGGCACAAGCCCCGGTATTCCGGGGCTTTTTTCCACCAGGGAATGAGGAATCTCGTTTATGAGCGTCTCCATAAAGCACAGCAGTATTGATGAAAACAACTGGTATCAGAAGATCACCTTAACCTTTACGAATAATGGCAGTGACGCCGTGGATATGAATCAGGCGGCGATTCGTTTTACCGGCAACGGCCATCAGGATCCGTGGGGCAACTTTGGCGGTACGCTGAAAGGCGATATGCCGCTGACCCTAAGCAGCCAGATGCAGGGCATGCTGGATGCAAATGAGATCGTTATTCATCACAGCCGCGCTGCTGTTAGCGCCGGGGCAGAGCGGTACATTCTTCTTTAGTTTTGCGGCGACGCGGGTGCCGGTCGCCATTTCCGACTTTACGCTCACGCTGGCTGCTGCCGCGCAGGACGATATTGTCCCTGCCGATGACATGGAACAGGAGTCAGAGCCGGTTATCCCCGACGTTGCGCCGGATACGCCCTCTTCTGAAGCGGCGGAAGGCGAGGCTCCGGCGCTGAGCGTCAGTACGCTGCATCCCCAGAGCTGGTACCAGCGCGTCACGTTGACGCTGACCAACCGCTATTCGCAGCCGATAGATTTGAACCAGCTACAGCTGGCTTTTACCGCCGCGGGCCATCCCGATCAGTACAGCCCGTTTAGCGGCAGTATGCTGGGAAACCAGCCGGTGACGCTGAGTAGCGATGGTGGCTGGCCGATAGAAAAAAACACCATCGTGATTCATCATCACGGCGAGCTGCCGCTGGCGGCTGGCGCGAGCGCGGAATTGCAGTTTTATCTCGCTGCCACACAAACCCCGGTCACGATTAGCGAACTGACGGCCACCCTAGCGCACGATCCTACCCGTCAGGGGCAACTGGCACTGCGCTTCCCGGCAGTCGCGACAAATACGTCGCTTAAACCGACGGTTGACCTGCAGTTCCCCGATGCTCAGTTCCAGCGTCTGGTGGGCGAGTGGGGGCAGACGTTGACGATTGGCGATCTCGCGGCGGGTATTTATGGCATTAACGTCCTGACGTTATGTGACGATGAAATACGGATTTCACCGCAGCGAGCGCAGTTTTCCCTGACGCTTGCCGCCAGCGATGACATTCAGGAATGCGCGATTGAATATCTGCCGCCTGTCGAGTTTGCGACAGCGGCGTTGAATCTCGACGCCGTTGGCTTAACCGGCGCCGAGATGGTGGTGGAGCTTTGGTCGCCTGCCGGCGTATGCGAACAGACGCTGACGATGGGCGTTAACCAGACGGAGTGGGTGACGCAGCTGCTGGCGGATCATGACTATGCTATTTGCCTGCAACCGACTGTCATTAACAATCAGTCGATAACCACGCCTGAATCCCCCACGGTGTTTACCCCGATTGCCGGGCAGGTGAACACGGTGGAGGTCGCATTCCAGCAAGCTGCTGTGGATAGCCGCGAGTTTGTCGAAGTCCAGATGACGGTTCTGGGCCTACCGAAGGGCGCCGCGCCGCAGCGTTATCGACTTTTTAATAGTCAGTACCAGTATGTATTCACGCTGGCCAGCGATAGCCAGCCGCAAACGCTGCCGATGCGCTTACAGCCGGGCCAGTATTCGCTACAGGTCGCGGATGTTTTCATCGAGGGAACGCCGTGGCGCTGTGAACAAGACGCGCCGATCCGCGTATGGCAAAGCATCAACCACATCACGCTGGAGTTTGTTCAGGGGGTACCGCTGCGAGTGAAAGGCTGGCCGGACTATCTGGCGCACGGCGGGGTGACGGTGAATGCGCCGGAGACGGTATCGCTGTATCGCGATGTGCCGTTTAGCGCCCTGTTTAAATACGATGGTTTTGACGGAGGCGGCGACCCGATTCCGGCAGCGGAAGTCGACCGGAACGGCGATGGTTTCCTGGACTACGATTCTCTACCGGTCCATAAAACGGTTGCGTTGGTTCGCGAGATTGAAAAAGAGGCAGGGCGGCCGATTATGCCGGTGATGGTGGTGTACACCGCGAACGCCAGCGGCGGCAGCGCACTGGCCGATTTGCAAAACAGCCAGCGGCTACGTAACCACTTTGGCAACTTTATTACTCAGTGCCTGGCCGCGCAGTCATACAAGGATAGCGAGCACGCGGTTCCGGCGACTTTCGTGCTCAACCCGGATTTACTGGGCGCGATGCAGCAAGAGCCGTATGGCTATACCGCTGTTCGCCAGGCGAACAGCATGCAGGTGAACGTGCAGTTGGCGGCGGCAGTGAATGCGTTGCCAGCGATACCCGGTTTTATCGCGCCACAGCTGCCAACCTTTAGCAATGATATTTATGGTTACGTACAGGCGATTAACTATATCGTCCGCCACTTTGCACCGGACGTGGCATTCGGCTGGCAGACCAACGTCTGGGCGACTGGTACGGCGGATTGGGTGCTGAAGGCCAATGCCAATCCTGCTTCCATTGGCGCGGCAATGGCGGCCTTTATCAACGAACTTGGCGTTTACCGCGGTGAATACGCCCCGGATTTTATCGCCTTTGATAAATTCGAACGTGATTGTTTCAGCTCTGATGCGCTGGCGCACTATGGCTGGAATGCTAACTGCTGGCTTAACTATCTGGGGATGGTCAAGCAGGCGGCGCGGGATCTCGGCAGACCCGCAATGCTTTGGCAAATTCCAGGCGGACATATGCCGACGGCGGCGGAAGGTACCAGCAGAATTGCGGCGGCGCACTTTGCCTCCGGCGGTACGTTCTTTATGGGCGATAAGCGAATAGGCAGTGATATCAGCGCGATAACGTCAGGCTTGCTGAATACGGCGGTCAACAGTGCGACGTACGGCGTGGCGACGGTGGGCGATTTTCTTCGTCAGGATGGTGGCTATGATTGGGGGCAAATGCAGGCGCTGAACCTGCCTGACTATCACGTTTTTTCTGTACTTTGGGGCGGAGGTTCGACGATCAGTATTACGACGATCCATTCCAACGGTGAAGATGGCGGTTGGTTAGCTGAAAAAATGGTCGAATATTATGCCGCGCCACGTTATTTCCGCTGATATTGAGTTCTGTGGATTGGTGTTCGTATGATGCAACAGGCCGGATACTGACGGTTCCGGCCTCTCATTTTTGGTGGTTGCAGTAGCGTGTTTTTTTCTTTGTTAAAAAAAATTAAGTGTATTTTTGTATTTGTTTTTTATTTTTGTTTTAAGAATATGCTTAATTTGATATTTATACGTTTTTTGTGCTGTTGCTAATCATAATTTCTAAAGTATTACGTTATGTATTATTAATTGAAGCCGATCTAATGACTCGATATTGTTCAACGACCAATCATCATCTATATGTATGAAATAATAATGAATTTAGACTTTTCTGGTAATGAGAATGCATTGCATTCATTTATTTTTTCTCAGCAGGCTAAACCCCATGCGGCGATCGATACTCTTTTTTCATCGCTGCTGCCATTTGGTCAGCCATTTATTTTGCAAGCGGGTGAAGAGCTGTTTTTCGATTCAGAACAAGGTTATCGGATTGTATTATTGGAGGAGGGGATTCTCTCGTACTGCCGACGTGATGACAATATGCACATTAGTTCCGGTTTTGCGCCTTCGGTGATGGGATTAGTCGATTGTTATGGCATTACTTACGATGTGACAACCCGACCTGAACACTATCTTATTGCCGAAACCGAGTGCAGTGGGCGCACCGTGCTGCTGTCTGACTTTATCAGAATCGCCGATGAATGCGACCTTTGGCACGATGTGGCCCGCTTTCTGGCCTTTCGTTTAATGGTCATGTGCGCGCGCGACCGTGAGCTGGTTGGCGTCGACTCTTACCTGAAGGTGCGCGCGTTGTTGATTGAGGTATGGGCCTATCCGCAAGGGTACCGAAAGAACATCAATGTGCTGTCCTTTATTCAACGTCGCACCGGGATCTCTCGCAGTCGGGTATTGAAAATTTTGTCTGAATTAAAAAAGGGGGAGTATATCCAGATCGATAATGGTCGTCTCGTTGGTCTCAAGAAATTACCTGTGGCTTATTAGTGAATGATTGTTGTTAATATGTTGAGAGTGTTTTTCAAAAATAAGAAATATACCGACAGGTCACTTATCATGGTTTTTTAGATAAATCAATAGGCCATGCTCCATAGGCCGTTTGTCTTTCTGTTTTTCCTTTTAATACAGTTGGTTGTGTTTGGTCCTTTAAAGATAAAGGATGTTTATTGCATCCTTTATTAGACTTAATTAATAATTAAAATACGTCATCATCATTGTGTTTAATGAAATTAGCCTGGTCTTTTAATTAAGTCTTTATGAGCTATTGTTTTTAAATTCAGGTTCGTTTTTCAATTTAATTTTATCAGGGTGTTTTGATTCCATTTTTGGTTAATTTAAAAGGAAATCTATGAAAAAGCATTTATTTGCCATGGCGGCTATCGCGATTGCCATGGGGGGAACGATGTCGGCTTCGGCTGCGCAACTCACCGATACCAATACCGCCGTGTCCGGTGGCACCGTTAATTTTATTGGTCAGGTTGTTGATGCCGCCTGTTCTGTTTCCGCTGATTCAATCAACCAGACCGTGCAGTTGAGCCAGGTTCGCGCCGCGAAGTTGACCACCGCGGGCATGGTAGCCAACCAGAAGGAGAACTTTACGATCAAGCTGGAAGATTGCGATACCTCCGTTAAACAGAACGCGGCGGTGATCTTTAACGGCCAGCAGGACGCTAACCTGGCGGGCACGCTGGCGAATACGGCGGGCGCGGGGTCGGCAACCAACGTTGCGCTGCAGCTATATGGCCCGGATGGGCAGGTGCTCAACGTGGGGGATACCTCCTCCAGCGTGGCGCTGAACAACGGCGAAAACGTTATTCCGCTGAGTGTGGACTATATCGCGACCGGTGAAGCGACGGCGGGCAATGTCAGCGCGACTGCCACATTTAGCATGGTCTATTCCTGATCTTCTCTGGCTCTCTTTCGCGTGTGGGGCGCGAAAGAGAGTGTCGTCGTTATCCGGGTACGTAAAACATGAGTAAACAAACAAGACAGATGATGCGGTGCTTGCTGCTATTGGCCACCTTGAGTGTCGCCCAGATGGCGCAGGCGGGGGGGATCGCGCTGGGATCGACCCGCGTAATCTACCCGGCAGGCGCGAAGCAAGCGTCTCTGTCCGTCATAAACTCTGCCGCCAATAACGTCTTTTTGATTCAGTCGTGGGTGTCTAACGGCGAGGGGCTACGTTCACCCGATTTTATCATTACGCCGCCGCTATTTGTCATGCCGCCGAAGAGCGAGAATTTGCTGCGGATTATGTACGTAGGCCCGGCACTGCCAACAGATCGGGAGAGCGTCTTTTACCTGAACAGCAAGGCCATCCCTTCGGTGGACAAAAATAGCCGCTCCGGCAATTCGCTGCAGATTGCCACGCAGAGCGTGATCAAGCTGTTTGTCCGTCCTGACGGGCTTCCCATGTCGTCGATGCAAGCGCCCGCAACGCTGCGCTGCCATAACGAGAATGGCCGATTAACCATTAGCAATCCCTCTCCGTACTATGTGTCGCTGGTGGAACTGTATGTCGGCGGCAAGAAGCTGGCAAATAACATGGTGTCGCCGAAAGGGCAATTGACGCTGAACGCGCCAGCGGGACGCACCGTTTTTCAGACGGTCAATGATTTTGGCGCCACGACGCCAGCGCAAACCTGCCTGCCAGATTGATATATCGCCGGATGTACGCCATGAAGCGCTCTTTGCACAATACCGCCAGACCTGCGTTGACGAGCCTGGCCCTGGCGTTAGCCAGCGCGTTGGCGGCGCCAAAAGGTTGGGCGGAAAACTATTTTAACCCCGCTTTTCTTTCCGACGATCCGTCGGCGGTGGCCGATCTCTCAACGTTTAACCATAACAATCAGGCCCCTGGTATTTACCGTGTTGATATCTATCTGAATAAAACACGGCAGGCGAGCCGGGATATCACCTTCAACCCGCGCAAACCGGGGCAAACGGCCAGCGATAACAGCGGGTTAAGCGCTTGTCTGACCCCTGCGATGCTGCGGGATATGGGGGTGAACGTCGCCGCTCTGGCGACGTTGGCGAAGGCCGGGCCAACCGACTGTATCGATATCGCGGACGCCATTCCCGCCGCTTCGGTGAGTTTTGATTTTGCCCAGCAGCGACTGAACATCAGCATCCCGCAGGCGGCAATGGTCAATAACGCCAGGGGCTACATTCCTCCGCAAAACTGGGATGAAGGGGTGAATGCGCTGCTGCTGAACTACACGTTTACCGGGGCCAACAGTAGCGATAAGAGCGGTAATGGCTCGGCGGAAAATAACTATTTTCTGGGACTGAACGGTGGGCTAAACCTGGGGGCCTGGCGTCTCCGTGACGATTCCACCTGGAACTACAACAGCAGCAGCCGGGATAACAAGAGCGACTGGCAGCATATCAGCACCTATCTGGAACGGGATGTTGTGGCGCTGAAAAGCGAACTGACGGCGGGGGATAGCTATACCCCCGGCGGCGTGTTTGACAGCCTGCCGTTTCGCGGCGTGCAGATAGCTTCCGACGACAACATGTTGCCTGACAGTATGAAAGGGTTTGCGCCAACCATTCACGGCATCGCCAGCAGTAATGCGCAGGTCACCATTCGCCAGAACGGCTATGTCATCAACCAGCGCTATGTCCCGCCGGGCGCCTTTACCATTAACGATCTCTACCCGACGGCCGCCAGCGGCGATTTAATCGTTGAGGTGAAAGAATCCGATGGCAGCACCAGCAGCTATAGTGTGCCGTACTCCGCCGTTCCGGTGCTGCAACGAGAGGGCCGATTAAAATACGCCGCCTCGCTGGCGGAATATCGCGGCGATAGCAGTCAGAAAGAGGACGTAAAATTCGGCCAGGCGACGTTGATGTGGGGGCTGCCCCACGGTTTGACCTTATACGGCGGTACGCAGTTTGCCGAGCATTATAAAGCCGCGGCGCTGGGGGCGGGGGCCAACATGGGCGACTGG
>NZ_JANEWH010000161.1:0-9296 GCF_028069715.1 Kluyvera sp. Awk 3
TCAGAATGGTCATTTAATAAAAATCCAATAGATGACATTATCAAAAAATTTACTACTGAATAATCACGACATAGCTAACCAGCGTAACATGGTATCATGAGTGATAGTCTCTACTTCATGGTTAACACCCAGCAAACGGCGTTCCGTATAGCGGATTTCCGGCCCCTTGCGGCTGACTCGATCGCGCAGGCCGTAATGGTGGATGCGGGCAATGCGTTGCACCCTGCCCTCAAATTGCACGCTGGCAGAATCGCTGCCGGCAGTCGCTTTCAGATATTTAGCGGTGCGCAATTTGGTAAACATCTGCCGCTTGATGCGTCCCTGTTTTGTGCGTGCCGTGACGCGGCGTGGCTCGTATCCGCTACCATCCGGGTTGCGCTGCAGCCTGATATTTTGTTGTTGCGTGCGGCGCAGCTGCTGCGCCAGCTCGCGCAGCATTCGCTTCCGCTCTGCTGGTTCCAGGTTAGCCAGCAGCGCCGTCAGCCAAGCATCAACCTGCTGCAGCTCATCCACGTTTCACCGTCCACATAGCATCATCAGGGTTTTCCGGCTCCGGCACGGCTTCCACACTCGACACGCCGCCATCAGTGCTGACCACAACACGCTCCGTCAGCTGCAGGTCTATGCTGATATCGCAAATATCATTGCGCAGGATATCCACTTCAAAGATGAATAGTTTTTCCCTCAGCTCCGGGTTATTGATGGCGTCAGGCTGGTTAACACTCAGCCATTGAAGGATCGGCGCCATCAGTAAATTCTGGTCGCCACTAAAATCGACTATCACCACATTCAGGGTGTACCGGTATTCCCATGAAATAGACGGCGCGCCAGTCGCCACTACTGCGCCTTTGTCCACGAACATATGCAGCTTGTCCGGGTTTTCCCGGACGTACTGCACCGACTTATTGAGCGCGTGGCGTAAGGATTGAGGCTTGTTCACTGTTTCGCTCCTGGCAGGCAATAATCACATCCACCTTATCGGCGCAGATGGCCCATGCAGCCTCGGCTTCATCAGCCGCCGTAAGCAGATCGCCGTTAGTCCTGGCTGACGACTTTTGCAGGCGGCACTGCGTTATTTTCGGACAGCCATTCACGGTAAGCTGCACCTCCGGCGAGCGCGGGGCGGTCTCGCAACCTGATAACGTCAGGAGGCAAAGGAGTATCAGACCAGCGCCGCAAATCATCGTTTTCACGTTTAAGCTCCTCAATACGCCGTTGCCGCTGGCGCAGCAGCGCGGTGGATTCTTCCGCCACCGCATAAAGCCGCGCCTGCTCCCGGTTGTTGGTTTCGGTCAGAACAGACAGCGCGATCAGCTGACTGCTGGCGCGGGCCTGTTTTTCCTTGCTGGCTTCCAGAGCACGTCCCTGCAGCTCAATCGTCTGCCGGGCCTTGTTCAACTGCCACGATTGCCAGCCCAGCAAAGCCAGAACCAGCGCTATCACCGCCGCCAATATGCGCATCAGGCCACCGCTATTTTATTTTTCATTCCTTTGCTCCTTTTAAGCACCAGGACAGTTCCCGCGCGCGGCGGTTATCCAGCCCCTGATTGAATACACCGTTGACATACACCCAGCGCGGCAGCTGATAGCACGCATCCCGCCAGCGCTTTTGATTAATAAACTTCACCATGGTGGAGCTGCAGGCATTGCCGGTCCCAACGTTAAAGGCCAGAGACACCAGCGCGTCATAGACAAACTGCGGAACATCCACCAGGACACAGCGCGCCAGCGCGGTTTCAACCCTCAGCACGTTGGTGATGAAGTTTCCTGCCGCCTGCCGTTCCGTGATGGTCCGCCCTGGCTTCACGCCTGACGTGTTGCCGATGCCGTCAGTCCACACACCCGCATCACACTGATAAGGCTGCAGGCGGCATCCCTCGTAATCCGCAATCAGCTTTAATCCTTCCACTGATGTATGGAGTTGCTGAAAACCCGGCAGCGTGGCGGCAATCGCCAGCACCACACCGATAACGCAGTTTTTAACGGCCCGCAGACTCATATTCACCCCGGCTGATTTTCCCGCTGGCAAGCAGCTGATAGGTCTTGTGCCGGTAGTACCAGCTGACCAGAAACATGCACAAACCCAGCACCATTCCGGTGATCGTCGCCGCAGCCTGCAGATCAAAGTTCCCAAGCTTCGCCATGAATAAGGCGATGCAGTACGTAACAAAGGCGCTGATTCGTTCAAGCGTCATAGTTCAGTCCCATAGCTGGACGGTCTGCACCGTGGTTGTGGTGGCAATATCCGGCAGCTCCACCTGCAGGCCGTGTGGTAAAAATGGGCCATATTCAGCCAGCCCCGGATTTGCCTGCAGTACCTGTTCCGTGACGCCCTGCGTGCGTCCGTAATGACGCCAGCAAAGCGCGTCCACCGTGTCATTCTGGTACGCACGCACTTTCATCAGATCAGCTCCACCGTGCAGTGCGGCGCATCCTGTACCCGGCTGATAGCCCAGCGGGCATCCCGCCACAGGTCGCCGCTGGCCTCCGCCAGTTCCTCTCCCCGCTTCACGCCGGACGCAGTGGCGTCATAGTCCTGATAACGCTCATTGACCTGCGCACGCGCCCAGCAAAAAACAGCATTGTGATAGTGGTGGATACGCTCGCTTTTACCGTCCAACTGCTCCGCAGGCACATCTGCCAGCGTCATAAACCCCAGCATCTGCTGGCGCTGGCGGAAGGTGTAAAGCTCTGCGTTAACCTCTGACATAGCAGAAAGGATCAACTGCTTTAAACGTGGTGCCGTCACCGTGCCATCCGTTCGCATCACGCTGCGAAATTCCGACAAATCAACATCAGGCCAGAACGGCGTATTTTTGATGACTTCGGCCTGTTCCGGTGCCTGTTCGGGCGCAACAAACTTCATGCGGCTTTCTCCAGATTAGAGGGCGGTGGACGGGGTTTTGATGTGGCGTTGCCTTTCGCCACCCCGTGCCGCCCGTGCGCGGGGCACGTTCGGTCAGCTACCGGCGGCGCGCAAACGGCGCTCCAATTGCTGTTTATCTTTCTTCACGCCACAGTGGTTATCGAGCTGCAGCGCATGGTTGAGGTGGTTAAGCGCTGATGCGGGGCTGGATTCAGCCAGCACAAGGCCGATTGCTTTATGCAGTCGTGCTCGTGACTGATCCGGCATATCGTGATCGGCGGTAAGGTCCAGCGTCTGCAGAAGCGGCTCAGCGTCAAAGCCCGTTGCGGCAATCAGGGCGCTTTGCGCCGCGTCTGCAATTTCTTCCGCCAGCACCGTCTGCACGTTCCGATTGCCAATTGGCATAACCCAGCACTGACGCAGTGCATGACGCCCGATTTCCAGCGCACCGGCATAATCACCGGCATCAATACGCCAGAGCATCACGAACATCAGCACATCGTCCTGCTGCGTACCTCCGGCAGCCAGCACCCCCTCCGCCCAGGCGGCATACTTAGGCAGCAGCTCAACTTTGATTTGCGCCTTTGTTACCGTGGACTGAATGCCTTTAAGGCGGCGGCGGTCCTCCGCCAGCTGCAGCAGCATCAGGTCATAACCTGACGCGTGGCGAACACTGCCGCCCTGCCGGGCGGCCTGTTCAGCCTGAACGCGCAGGCGGTGCTGCCTTGCGGGACTCAGGCTCATGCATTACTCCCCGGTATCTGGTGCTGGGGTACTGAAATCACCGTACTCGATGTTTTCAACCAGAGCCGCGCAGCGGTAGTCCTCCACCACAAACGCCTCATTGACCGATTCAAAGTTTTCAATGCGATCGCGTTTCGGGTTATCGATGACAGAACGGCGGCGGGTATCTGCCTGCCAGTAAATGGACAGGTTATCCAGACGTGTGATCAGCAGGGCATTTGCCGGGAAGAACGGCGCACGGACCGCCTGCAGGCCACCCATGCGTTTCTGGCTGATAATGAGATCGGCAGCCAGCTTTTCACTGTTTTCCTGGTCTTTGTTGACGAGAGGGAAATACTTGTCGGACAACAGCTCACGACCACAGATCACCACCAGTTCATCATCGTCCTGGTACACCACATCGATCAGCTCGTTGACGGCATCCATCACCACGGCGTCCAAATTTTCGTAGCCCTTCTCATCCAGTTCTGAAGCGCCTTTACCCACCTTCACCGAGCCTTTAGTGGTTACGCCCTCTTTGGTAGTGCTGCCCATAACGCGATCCGGTGCATCTTCACGAATTTTCTGCAGCCAGCCTTTGTTCACATCCTGCAGCAGCGGGTTTTCAGCGCGTTTGGAGGTTTTAGCGCGGGTGATACCATTAAAGCCAATCATGATGCGGTCCAGCGCCTGACGCTTGATGATGGCGTTACGCACGCGTACCTGGAAATCCTGGAATTTCGCCCACAGGTCCAGCTTCGCGTAGGTCAGCACCGTGTCATAGTTGGTCTGCTCGCATTTATACTCCACGTCCTCCATCACCATCGGATCGGTAGGCTCACGGTCCTGTTTAGTGGTGTCGGTGGTTCCGGCAACGGTACTACCTACGCCCAGCCCCAGCAGTTGTCCGGACTGCTCATCAACCGGCGAGACGTTAATCAACGTCAGGAATGCAGCGGACTGCTGGATCTCATCCTCCAGCGTCTGCTGCACGGACGGCTCAACGGTGAACTTGCTGGAAAGTTCCTCCACCTCCACACCGTTCAGGCGGGCCAACTGCTGCAGGTAGGCATTGAATGCAAATTTAGTTTTCTGTTTCATCGGGTTTTATGCTCCATCAGCAATTGGTCAGAGAGCCAGCAGGCGCAGAGCCGCCCGGCGTGCGCTGGCGATAATCTTTGCGGCTATCTTCCTGGCTCAGCTTCTGCTGCAGTTCGGAAAAGGCATCGACCTGCGCCTGCAGCGAGGTTTCCAGCTCAGACAGACGGGCGGCCTGCTCAGATAAGGATTTTTGCGTGCTGTCGCCCAGGTTCTGCTGCTCAGTTGCCAGCAGTTCCACGGCTTTATGCACATCAGAGAATCGCGCATCGTCGCTTTGTTCTTTTTTGCTGAACATCGCAGCCACGCGGGAAAAAAGGCTCGGTTTTTCGTCCTGGGTTTCTTCCAGTTCGATCACCGTTTCTGCAGCGGCGGTAAACAGGTTTTCAGGGTTCTGCTTACGGTTCGCCAGCGGGTTGTGCGCAGCGCTGGCACTGAAAGCCAGCATTTCGGTACCCAGACTTGCTGGATCGTCAGTAGCCGCCAGCCCTACCAGATAGGCTTTACCGGTATCAGCAAATTTCGGGCTGACCTCCATGGAGGTGAACAGCTTCTGGCCTTTTTTTACCAGCTCCACCAGTGAATCCGTTGGCTCCACATCGGCATAAAGCGCCATCTTGCCCGCCAGCGGGCCATCACTGATTTCCTCTGCAACCAGCGCCGCTACCTTGCCGTAACGGTTAAAAGTGCTGTCCGGCATGTAGGACTTAATGTGTTCTAGGTTGATCAGCGCGGTATAGACCGACGGGTTATAGCTGGCAGCCATCTGAATCAGCCAGTCACGCTGGATTTCGCGTCCGTCA
Organism: Kluyvera sp. Awk 3; assembly: GCF_028069715.1. Lineage (NCBI taxonomy): Bacteria > Pseudomonadati > Pseudomonadota > Gammaproteobacteria > Enterobacterales > Enterobacteriaceae > Kluyvera > Kluyvera sp. Awk 3. The sequence continues at coordinate 5,491 of NZ_JANEWH010000161.1, forward strand.
GTGGTGGCACCTTCCACCCCAATACGGAAACGCTTTGCTTTCACTGTCATGAGCTGTGCTCCGTTAGAAAACTTACTGGAGCCTTATGTTTGCTGTGATGGAGGGGGTGAAACAACCCGCGCACCTTGTGCGATAAACCACACAAAACGCAGTCAGGGAAAGGCTGCAATCAAGGCCGTATGTTTGAGCCATGGAAACCATGACCCCCGCAGACCTCGATCCCCGCAGGCAGGCAATGCTGCTGTATTTTCAGGGATACCGCGTAGCCCGCATTGCTGAAATGCTGGGCGAGAAAGTTGCAACCGTTCACAGCTGGAAAAAGCGTGATAAGTGGGGCGAGTATGGCCCACTCGATCAGATGCAGCTCACCACTGCAGCCCGCTATTGCCAGCTCATCATGAAGGAGCAGAAAGAAGGGAAAGACTTTAAGGAAATTGACCTGCTGGCACGTCAGTCAGAGCGTCACGCCCGGATCGGGAAATTCAACGATGGCGGGAACGAGGCAGATTTAAATCCGAAAGTTGCCAACCGCAACAAAGGCCCGCGCCGCCAGCCTGAAAAGAACGTTTTCACCGATGAGCAGATCGAAAAGCTGGAGGAAATATTCCGTGGCGGCATGTTCGAATATCAGCGCCACTGGTGGCAGGCAGGTGTTAAGCACCGCATCCGCAACCTGCTTAAATCACGTCAGATAGGCGCAACATATTTCTTTGCCCGCGAGGCACTGATCGACGCCATCACCACCGGGCGCAATCAAATCTTTCTCTCAGCCAGCAAGGCGCAGGCGCACGTCTTTAAGCAATACATCATCGACTTTGCAAAAGAGGTTGATGTGGAGCTGAAAGGCGACCCGATGACGCTCAGCAACGGCGCCACGCTCTATTTCCTCGGCACAAACGCCCGCACCGCGCAGAGCTACCATGGCAACCTTTACCTTGATGAATATTTCTGGATACCGAAATTCCAGGAGCTGCGCAAAGTAGCGTCAGGGATGGCGATTCACAAAAAATGGCGGCAAACCTATTTCTCCACGCCGTCCAGCCTGACCCACAGTGCCTATCCGTTCTGGTCCGGCGCCCTGTTCAATCGGGGCCGCGCCAAGGCTGACAAGGTAGACATTGACCTGACCCACGCCAATCTGGCGCGCGGCGTGCTTTGCCCGGATGGGCAATACCGCCAGATCGTCACGGTTGAGGATGCCGTGCGCGGTGGTTGTAACCTGTTCGACCTCGACCAGCTGCGCATGGAATACAGCCCGGACGAATATCAGAACCTGCTGATGTGTGAATTTATTGACGATCTGGCGTCGGTGTTCCCGCTCAGCGAGCTGCAGGCCTGCATGGTGGACAGCTGGGAAGTCTGGTCTGATTTTCAGGCGCTGGCGCTGCGTCCGTTTGGCTGGCGTGAAGTCTGGATCGGTTATGACCCGGCGAAAGGTACGCAGAACGGTGACAGCGCCGGTTGCGTCGTCATTGCCCCGCCATCAGTATCGGGCGGCAAGTTCCGTATTCTGGAGCGCCACCAATGGCGCGGAATGGACTTCCGCGCCCAGGCTGACGCTATCAAAGCCCTCACACAGCAATATAACGTGACCTATATCGGCATCGACTCAACCGGCGTGGGCCACGGCGTTTATGAAAACGTGAAAGCGTTTTTCCCTGCCGTCCGCGAGTTCGTCTATAACCCAAACGTAAAAAACGCCCTTGTCCTCAAGGCATACGACATTATCAGCCACCGCCGCCTGGAGTTCGACGCCGGGCACACCGACATCGCACAGGCCTTTATGGCAATCCGCCGGGCCACCACCGCCAGCGGCAACCGCCCTACCTATGAAGCCAGCCGCAGCGAGGAAGCCAGCCACGCAGATTTGGCTTGGGCAACGATGCACGCACTGTTTAACGAACCGCTGCACGGCGAGGCCGCCAATACCAGCAATATTGTGGAGATTTTCTGATGAGCGAACACAACGCCCAGACCAATGCGACAACAGAAGCTATCGAACTAAAAAAAAATGCCGCATCTGCCGAGGCATTCAGCTTTGGCGACCCGGTCCCGGTACTGGATCGCCGCGAGCTACTAGATTATGTGGAATGCGTGCAGATGGACAAGTGGTATGAACCACCTGTAAGTTTTGACGGACTGGCGCGCACTTATCGTGCAGCCGTGCATCACAGCTCACCGCTTACCGTGAAACGTGACATTCTCAGCAGTACCTACATCCCGCACCGCCTGCTCAGCCAGCAGGCGTTCACCCGCTTTGTGCAGGATTACTTAGTATTTGGCAACGCCTATCTGGAAAAGCGCACCAACCGGCTTGGTGGCGTGCTTTCACTGGAACCGGCTCTGGCAAAATTTACCCGCCGTGGAGTGGACCTAGATACCTACTGGTATGTGCAATATGGCATGGCAACCCAGCCCTATGAATTTACGCCTGGCAGCGTTTTTCACCTTATTGAACCTGATATTAATCAGGAGATTTATGGGCTGCCTGGCTATCTGTCTGCCATCCCATCAGCTCTACTGAATGAATCCGCAACGCTGTTCCGCCGCAAGTATTACATCAACGGCAGCCATGCTGGCTTTATCATGTACATGACTGACGCAGCGCAGAATCAGGGGGACGTAGACAACATTCGCCAGGCGATGAAAAGCGCCAAAGGACCAGGCAACTTCCGTAACCTGTTTATGTATTCACCTAACGGAAAAAAAGACGGCATCCAGATCATCCCGTTGTCAGAGGTGGCGGCAAAGGATGAGTTTCTAAACATCAAGAATGTGAGTCGCGATGACATGATGGCAGCACATCGAGTTCCACCACAAATGATGGGAATTATCCCTAATAACACAGGAGGATTTGGAGATGTAGAAAAAGCCAGTCGCGTTTTTGTACGCAATGAATTAATGCCATTGCAAAAACGCGTACAAGAATTAAATGACTGGCTGGGTGAAGAAATAATTAAATTCTTACCTTACGATCTAGGGACTGATTTTAAATAGAAGCAAAACTAGGGCCGACTTCTTTTTCTTTCCTCTCGCCTTGCTTTGGCCTCAGCAAGGCGTTGAGGTTCAGTGTACAACCGTTCCAACAATAAATAAGTGAATTCCTCAAGATCCTCAGCTGTTATTTTATCAAGCACCCCCTCATGCGCACCATCATTACCATCATCCTTCACACACTCAGCTAAATCCCTTAACGCCTCAGGCAACCTATTGTTATCGAAAAGCCACTTCATTCTTAACCCAAGGCTTCTCCTTATTTTTTGATTAGGCTCTTCACTACTATCAGGCAGTAAGTCTTTTGTCGCATAATCCAGACATAGCCTAAACATCGTACCTGCAGCATTGAAGCATCCTATCGCCAAACACTTCGCCCCCTCCTCAAATGCATCATTGATATTCTGGGGTAAAAACTCTGGTGGCTCTCCTACATCTAAATCGGCAGGCGTAACTGTTCTTTTAATATCAGCCATATCAGTCAACTGAAAGAACGCCATGTTCCAATCAATTTTACTAAGGTCTCTCCCTCGGTCTTTAGAATCGCAAATATATATTGTGGTTTGATGACATTCCCTGCATACACAGTACACCTCATACTCAGGAATTTTCCCACCATTGAATGCTTCTATAAAACCGCAGCAGTTCGCCCCGCGAACATCAAATGCAATTTTTTGAGTGCCGCATCTTGGGCAATCTTCAACTAATATTGACATGCATACCCCCTTATTTATGTTTTGACATTTCAATCAATCGATACAGAACGATTTTTAACCAATAACTATTTAAAGAGTTTATGTAATATGCTGAAC
>NZ_JANEWH010000162.1:0-9253 GCF_028069715.1 Kluyvera sp. Awk 3
CTGTAGATGTATTAAGAAGTTAGTGTCGTAAATGTATTATCCGGTCCAACAAGTCAAAGAGGGTTCCAATGAAACTGAAGCTTATTGTCAAAAGTCTGGCGCTTGCCGGGCTGATGTCAACGGTCATTCTGCCGGCTTATGCTGATATCACCCCCAAAGAGGCAACCGACATCACCAAAAAAGCCAACGACGCGCTGTATAACCAATTACCATTCTCTGACAATACCGATTTTACTAATGCGCATAAGGGCTTTATTGCCGCTCTGCCTGCTGACGTTATCAAGGGCGAACAGGGTAACGTCATCTGGGATCCCCAGCAGTATGCGTTTATCAAAGAAGGTGAAAAGGCCCCCGATACCGTCAACCCAAGTCTGTGGCGCCAGTCTCAGCTGATTAACATCAGCGGCCTATTTGAAGTCACCGACGGCGTCTACCAGATCCGTAACCTCGACCTCTCCAATATGACCATCATCGAAGGTAAAGAAGGCGTTACGGTCGTTGACCCGCTGGTTTCTGCCGAAACCGCCAAAGTCGGGATGGACCTGTACTACAAACATCGCGGTAAAAAACCGGTTGTCGCGATTATTTATACCCACAGCCACGTTGACCACTATGGTGGCGTACGCGGCGTCGTGGATGAAGCCGACGTGAAATCCGGTAAAGTGAAGGTGTATGCACCGGCAGGCTTTATGGAAGCCGCGGTGGCGGAAAATATCATGGCCGGTAACGTTATGAGCCGTCGTGCCAGCTACATGTACGGCAACCTGCTGAAGCCTGATGCGAAGGGCCAGGTTGGCGCGGGTCTCGGTACCACAACCTCAGCAGGTACGGTTACCCTGATTGCCCCCACCAATATCATCGACAAAGACGGCCAGAAAGAAGTGATTGATGGCCTGACCTACGACTTCATGCTGGCGCCGGGTTCTGAGGCTCCGTCTGAAATGTTGTGGTATATCGAAGAGAAAAAACTCATCGAGTCTGCGGAAGACGTAACCCACACCCTGCACAACACTTACTCTCTGCGCGGCGCGAAAATTCGTGAGCCGTTGCCGTGGTCGAAGTACATCAACGAAGCGATTGTTCGCTGGGGCGACAAAGCTGAAATCATTATGGCCCAACACCACTGGCCGACCTGGGGCAACGAAAATGTGGTTAACCTGCTGAAGAGCCAGCGAGACCTCTATCGTTATATCAACGACCAGACGTTGCGCATGGCTAACCAGGGCCTGACCCGTGATGAAATTGCCGCCAACTTCAAGCTGCCGGATAGCCTGGCACACACCTGGGCAAACCGTGGTTACTATGGCTCTGTGAGTCATGACGTGAAGGCGACCTATGTGCTGTACCTTGGCTGGTTCGATGGCAACCCGGCAACCCTCGATGAACTGCCACCTGAAGAAGCGGCGAAGAAGTTCGTTGATTATATGGGCGGTGCAGACGCCATCATGAAGAAGGCCAAAGAGGACTACGATCACGGCAACTACCGTTGGGTGGCTCAGGTTGTCAGCAAAATTGTGTTTGCCGACCCGAATAACCAGGACGCGCGTAATCTTGAAGCGGATGCGCTGGAACAGCTGGGTTATCAGGCAGAATCTGGCCCGTGGCGTAACTTCTACCTGACCGGCGCGCAGGAATTGCGTAACGGCGTGGTGAAAGGACCTACGCCAAATACGGCCAGCCCGGATACCGTGCGCGCGATGACACCAGAGATGTTCTTCGACTATCTGGCGGTCCATATTAACGGCGAGAAAGCCGGCACAGCGAAGTCGGTGTTTAACATTGACCTTGGCAGCGATGGCGGTAAATACAAGCTGGAGCTGGAAAACGGCGTGCTGAACCACACGGCGAACGCAGAAGCGAAAGATGCCGATGCGACTATCGCGCTCGACCGCGCGACGCTAAATAAGATCATCCTGAAAGAAGAAACGCTCAAGCAGGCTGAAGAGAAAGGTGAAGTTAAGGTCACCGGCAACGGTGCTAAGCTTGATGAGATGCTGGGCTACATGGACAAATTTGAATTCTGGTTCAATATCGTCACGCCGTAATGCTTGAGGTGTTTAAAAGCTGCCTACGGGCAGCTTTTTATTAGCTCATTTAAAACCCAATCCATATTAACCACGCCCTAATGTTCTGCTTCCATTCAGGAATGGTACTTATGAGTGTATGCTCGCGAGATGAGGCCAGCCCGACATCGCACAAAAAGAGGTAAAATAGATACACGCCGGAAGCCATTTCCGGTGCATTGTTTTCTCGAAGGATTTTCTCAGTGGGATTTCAGTCACTGAAATGAAACGACGTAAGTGCTTGAATAGTGGCGGAGAGAGGGGGATTTGAACCCCCGGTAGAGTTGCCCCTACTCCGGTTTTCGAGACCGGTCCGTTCAGCCGCTCCGGCATCTCTCCGTTTTGATGGTTGCCATCATGCCAGGAATTTTGGCATTTTAACAGACCCAGTCTCTTCAATTACGTTCAAGTGACGAGTTTACGAGCAGAATGATGATTAAATGGCCCTGGAAAGCGAGTGACACTGCCGATAAAGCTGATTTGCCGTGGGCGCAGGCCCTGGCGATCCCGCTGTTAGCCAATCTGTCTACGGACGAACAGGTGAAGCTGGTCCAGCTTGCCGATCGATTCCTCCAGCAAAAGCGGATGGTGTTTTTACAGGGGCTAACCGTTGAACCGATCACCGAAGCGCGTATTGCGCTGCTGTTCTGCCTGCCGGTCATGGAGCTTGGCTTAGAGTGGCTCGATGGTTTCCATGAAATTCTTATTTACCCCGCCCCGTTTATTGTCGACGACGAATGGGAGGATGATATTGGGCTGGTGCACAACCAGCGGATAGTTCAGTCCGGGCAAAGCTGGCAACAGGGGCCTATCGTACTCAACTGGCTCGATATTCAGGATTCCTTCGATGCTTCCGGTTTTAACCTGATTATTCATGAAGTCGCGCATAAGCTCGATACGCGCAACGGTGACCGCGCCAGCGGCGTGCCGTTTATCCCGCTGCGTGAAGTGGCGGGTTGGGAGCACGACCTGCATGCCGCCATGAATAATATCCAGGATGAGATTGATTTAGTTGGCGAAAACGCCGCCAGCATCGATGCCTACGCCGCGACCGACCCGGCAGAATGTTTTGCGGTGCTTTCGGAGTACTTTTTCAGCGCGCCCGAACTTTTCGCTCCACGCTTCCCGGCGCTGTGGCAACGTTTTTGCGGTTTCTACGGCCAGGACCCATTACAGCGGTTGCGAGATAATAGCCAGCAGGATGAAAATCCCCCGGCAGTACACTAAAACAACACCTTGTGCTAAATTCAGCCAATTGAATCAGCAAGTTAAATTTAGTGTTGACACAAATATTCGTGCCCAGTACTATGCGCCTCGTTCACACGATTCCTCTGTAGTTCAGTCGGTAGAACGGCGGACTGTTAATCCGTATGTCACTGGTTCGAGTCCAGTCAGAGGAGCCAAATTTAGAAAAGCCTGCTTTCGAGCAGGCTTTTTGCTTTTTGATTCAATGGATTTGTCTGGAAAACGACTTCCTGGCGTGTGGATTTGGGAGGGAAAGTGTATAGAAGCCCCCTCTATCGCCGTTACCGATGTCCGAATCCGAAGTACAACGCCTGTCCATTCCCTCTCTAAACTTACTGATGCTCCCGGCACATCCCGACAACAACCGCATTATAGCCCTAAGCGAAAAACTCAACGGCAACCTACTACTCTCTTTATACGATGGTTTTATATATTCATGGACATATTTTGCCAATCATTCCTGTTTCCCATTTCATCAAGTAGTCGCATTAACTCGTAATCGCTGCGCAAATTAAATTTCCGCATAGCGCGATATTTATGCGTGAATACTGTTTTATCGCTAATCACTAACTCGCCTGCAATTTGCATAACCGACATCCCCTTGTATAAACCGATCATGATACGAAGTTGCTGAGCGGTTAGGGTTTGCTGCCGACAGTCAAAACATGAGACCGATGACTGGGGATAGCCTTCATGCTGTACTCTCCGCCAGGCCGTATTGAATGCTGTGCGTACCTGCGTCACGGGCGCCCGGCGAGGAATAAAGATAATATCCTGAAAACAGGAACGCTGAGCTGAAACTCGTGTTTCATCATCAATAAAGCCAATCACAATCCCCTTTTTGCGTAGCTGTAATTCAGGTAGACAAATAAAACACTCTCCGGGACACAAGGAAAGGACAATGATGTCAGCCACTTTAACACTTTCGGACGTGAGGCTATAATTGAATTCAATTTTCATCTGCTCATTGGAAAAGAAATCACTGAAAAACCAGGTCAGCCCACGCTGAAATAACACATCTGAATCTTTGATAACAATATTAATCATTACTTATGCCAAAACTTAATTAAACCCATCCTCAGCAGAGTTGAATCCTCAACCCGCGAGCGTCTTTTTTATATCGCCGAGTCGAATGAATATTCGACGACAATAGAGTATTCAATCTTCATCAGGACATGATTACTCTGTATCCAATCAGAGTGGCCACAGTCGATTCTTTAACAACGCGTAAAAAACCTGGAGATATGCGATACAACAAAAGCATCTCTCATAGGGAGTCATTCCTCTCTACACGATTCCCATCATCATTTATCAGTAGAAAATGGATTCTTTTTGGCAAGGCGATCAGATTCCCATTGAGCAGCAGCGTTTTACTGGCAAAGGGCGCCAACATACCAATATTTACCTGCTGTGATTTGGTGCCATCTGTCACCTCGGCGCGGTCAAAAGTGGCGTAATACGGTGTAGGATTTATCACTTTCAGCGCCAGCGAGCCGGGTTGTCGGATAAGGCTGAACTGCTGTTTCTCCGCCACATCATCGACGGACAATTCGAGATGAGCGGGACGGCAGAACAGTTTCAACTGTAAGCGTACCGCAACTTTTACCAACATCGCCTCTTTCGGCAGGTGGACATCCGCTGGCGGAATTTCATAGATATTAAGCCAGTACAACACCTCACGGTCGGTAGGTAACGGCATCTGTGTCGCCAGTAATCGTAGACTTTTCCTCTCTCCAGGCTCGAGACGAAAAATACCGGGCAGCGGCATAACCGGTGAGTTGACCGCTTTTTCTGGCGTACCGTCTGGTGAGCCATCATCAACCCAGCTCTGGACGATAACCGGGTATGCATTACTATTGAATAGCATCAGCGAACGCTCAGGGTCAGCAGCGGAAAAGACCACCCGAGACGATTCCACCATCACGCCGGCTAACGCCAGCTGACTCAGCAATAGCAGCAACACCCCCGCAACCGTTATACTTATTTTGTTCATTACTGCACCTGAATAATTACTTGCGCGGTTGCGCTCACTTTACCTGCGGTAACCGTCTTTCCAGGTAACGCTTTTAGGGTCGCATTTAACGTTTTGGAATAGGTCGTCACGCCGCTCACCACACTCCCGCCTACGGCATCATCCAGAAGCGGATACCAGCCCGCCGCGTTTCCACCCAATACCGAACCACTTAACGAACTGAGTAAATTAAGCGGCGTTCCGTTGGTTCTGCTTATCTGAATCCCTACCCCGGTAGCGACCGAAGGATCCGTACCGTAGTTATCTGAAACCAAATAAGTGACGCCAGAGCCTGTTGTCAGGCCTAATGACGTTGCCGTCGCGGCATTACCCGGATTAACCAGAATACCCATTGCGGTCTGATTTACCGCGACACCACTCGTGAATGATGTCACCCCGCTGTTAGCCGGGCTCCCTGTCTGGCAATTAAATGAAATATTAATGGGCTGTCGTACTGTTGCCCCCGCCTGCAGTTGGGAAACAGAAATCGTCGGGAAGAGGACTAATGGCGTCACATTATTGACAACACAGGTCGCAGAGCGGCGGATATACAGACGGTTATAGAGGTTAACGCCCCCCGGCCAGTAGCCATACCAGCCATCATATTGCGAGTTAGAATCAGCGCCTACGCTCAAACCGTTAGAAAATCCCGGCCCCTTAAAAGCGATATAAGTAGCCGGTTGCGATTGGGGATAAATGCCGGTACTGGTGGCTCCCCACCCGCCAGCGCTGGTGCTGAGGCGAAACAGCTCCACTTTGGTATTACTGAAATTTTTCGCTTTCACTAAAAGCCAGCCCTGCGAATCTGTATCAAGATTGGTAAGCTGCCGAGCCTTCCAGTAACGGCTGTAATACTCCCCCGTCAGCATATTGGTTGCGCGCAGCGCCATTCCGGGGACATAAGTCTGGTAGCTTTGCGGTAAACCCGCAGCCGTCCCTACCTCCACGTGACCCGCATAAGTTGAATCACCGTTGGTCGCGTAATATTCATAAAGATTATTAATATCAGCAGCCTGGCAGCGAAACAGGATCTGCTCCGGGTTATAGACCTGATTCCCGACCATCGGAACAATCCCCGTGGCTAACAGCGTGCCGTCTGGCTGAAAAGCGCTGTTATTGATATTCACCACGGTAGGCAGCGTCCCTATAGAGCCAGCGCCATCCGGCATCCCATCCCAGGAGGCCGCCGTCCCTTTCCCCGGCTCGGTATAATAGTTTGAGGCCGAGTTTGTGTTCGTCCCGGTAATACGGTAGCACATTGCCCAGGAGAGCTGCGGCAAGCCAATCCCAACGACCAGCAGTATTGGTATAGAGAGATACTTTTTCATTCGCTGTTACTCACATTAATTCCGGCGACACGGCAGCGTCAGGTGATACATTGACTTATTCATTTCCTGGCCGCGAAGGTCGTAGTTCAAAAGGCACTGCCCGCCAACGGCATCTCCCAATTTGATCTTTAACGTGCCTTGTCGGCTGGATGCTCGCGCATAAATTTGATTACCCTGCCCCACAAGGCCAATAACCCGATTTTTGCTATCGTAAACCTCTGCACCAAGCGGTAACGGCTCCCCTCCTCCCGGCGCAAGTTTGATTAAAAGGGCATAGCCTTCAAGCGTTCTGAAGTGCACTTTCACCATTGCTCCAGAATAAGGCGCTACACGTTGCTGGTTGTCGACCAGTTCGGCGTTGGGATTACTGATCCCTTTGGCATCCAGGGTAATATCGTTAAAGGTGTAGGGAATCACCGAAGGAACAAGCGCATAACCGGAATCGTTAATCGTCGCTCCCATTCCTCCCCCCACCAGGGCACCGCTGGCCCCCTTCGCTTCAACTAATGCAAATGTATCGGATAAATATGGCCCCGGCGTTACGCCGCCCGCGTGAGCCACCACCGCGCCACGCGCGCTCGCGCCATACTGGGTGTAATCTTTGCCGTGCGAGAGACTCCCTCCGATGGTTGCAAAAGGCAGTTGCTGAGTGAGACTGGCGCCCGCGCTGCTACCGCTACCGCCGTTATCGTAAGCGGCATTAAGGCTATAAGCGGTGTTTTGCGACTCCCCAAGGGTACCCGTCAGCGACGATTGATAGCTATCGTGGCCGCCATTGTCTGACTGATGGCTATATCCTGACGTCAGAATCGGTGAACGCGATCCCGCCCCCAACGGGAGAGAGACAGAAAACATGTAGACATTCTCAGTGCGACTGTTACTGACACCACCGCCATCATTAACGTCTGTACTTTGTACACCATACCGCGTACGTCCTGTCTGCTGCCGACTCAACGAAAGGTTGTAACTGAGCGAGTTATAATGATTGGAATAACCCACCTGATACTGCGTATCGCGACCACGCCCGCCATGGTAGGTAGTGGTTGAACCTGAAATATAGGTCTGCCCTAGCTGACCAAGCCCCTGACTTAATGTCACAACGAACTGGTTTCTCTGTTCGTAGGTGCTTGACGTCCAGGTACTGTCGCTATTCGCCGCACTACGAACCCCCAATACGTCGGTTAAGTCGCGATATCCTTCAGTTGAATATCGATAACCCGCCAAGGCCAGCGTTGTGGATGTCGGTACAAACGTACGGCTATAGTTGGCACCAAATCGCCAACCTGTCAGGTAGTTGCCAAACATATTGGCCCGGGAATAAACGGCGTTGACACCAAACGCCCCGAGTTCACTCGCAAAGACAGCGCCGCCCAGTAAAGCCTGATAGCCATCGGAAATACGCACCCCCGAGTTAGCGGTGATGGCGTTAGTCAGGCCGGTCTGCCAGGTGGCATCGGCGAACATATCGTCGCTATCGCCAATATCTCGCACCTGGCCTGCCGACAGACTGACGTGCGAACGACCAGGCCGCATTGAGCCGGGTACGGCCGCGAAGGGAACGGTAAATGACGACACGCGGCCATCCGCTTCCTGAACTTCGACCACCAAATCACCTTCGTAGCTGGTCGGATAAAGATCGTCGATAACAAAGGCACCAGGTGCGACAGTTGTCTGATAAATTTGCGTGCCCGACTGGCTAACCGTGACCTTAGCCGTTGTCGAGGCAATACCACGAATTGTCGGCGCATAGCCACGTTGAGATTCCGGAATCATGCGATCGTCGGTTTCCAGTTGGATGCCAAGAAAGCCAAGACTGCTGAAAAAGTTGCCGGAGGTGTAGCTGTCACCCAACGTCAATTCACTATTGATTGCCGGGATGGGATGCTGAACATAGGTTCTGACCGATTTCCAATGACTGCTGTCCGGGCCATTGTTCGTGGAATAGCGGGTATAATTTGATAGCTGGCGAAGTTGCCATAACCCCATATTTATCCCGGAATTAAGCCCAAGATAAGTCGAATCGCTGTTGTAATTACCGCTTGCCTGGGTGCGATAAAAGTTGGTGTCATAGTTGGTAAAAAATACGCTATCACCGGCGGTAAGACTCTCCAGAGGCACCGCCCCGCGCGCCGTATGCATCATCTGCGCCTGCGGAATAAGTATATTCAGGCGCAGCTGGGAAAAATCAAATTGAGCGCTGGTCCCCTGAACCTGTTCAGTCACCCGCAAGCAGGTATCATGATCATCTTTGGCCTGAATGCTCCCTGGCATAATGCCAATAGCAATAAGCTGCTCGCGCGAAAAACAGGGAGAAACCTGGTTTTGTTTATCTGCAGAAAACAATACCGCCTGACGATTATAAAAATTTCCGTTGATGAAAATATCTACCTGATACTCTCCAGGCGCAACCGTATCCGCTTTATCAAAACGAGCAAGAATATTCTGGTTTTTAGCCGCACCGATCAACATACTGTTATCAAACTCAAATGGTTCTGTTTCCGCAGGAGCAGGCATATTCGACGCTGAAACCATAAGTGGTGTCATCATCCACAAAAGCAATACCAAAGGTTTAAGCCGGGTCTTACACTCTAAAGGCAGTCCAAAAT
>NZ_JANEWH010000163.1:0-9120 GCF_028069715.1 Kluyvera sp. Awk 3
GTTAAGAATCCGTATCTTCGAGTGCCCACACAGATTGTCTGATAAATTGTTAAAGAGCAGTTGCGACGCGGCTTACAGCTCACCGTCGCGAGGTGGCGTATATTACGCTTTCCTCTTTCAGAGTCAACCCTCATTTTCAGGTTTTTCTCTTCAACCGAACCAGCTACTTAGTGTGAAGTGATTCACGTTTGCCGTCTCAGTGGGTGCGCATTATAGGGAACTTTGTTTTTTGCACAACCCCTTTTCTCAACTTTTTTTCTAAGTGCCGTTTTTTCACACTTTTCGCTCTGTAAGTATGCAATTTGCTTAATTTTTGAGATGAGAAACCCCAGAATTGGGCCGATAATGAGAAAGAATCCCACCATGACACCGTTTTAATGAGGTAAACATGTCAGCCGTTTTACGCCGCTATAAAGATTTATTCCCCGTCATCGGCCAGCGCGTGATGATTGACCCTACCTGCGCAATCATCGGCGACGTTCGTCTGGCGGATGATGTCAGCATCTGGCCCCTGGTTGCCGCGCGCGGCGACGTTAACTATATCCAGATTGGCGCACGCAGTAATATCCAGGATGGTAGCGTCCTCCATGTGACACATAAGTCAGCCAGGAACCCGGAAGGTAATCCGCTCATCGTTGGCGAAGACGTTACCGTCGGTCATAAAGTGATGCTGCACGGCTGCACCATCGGTAATCGGGTATTGGTCGGTATGGGGTCGATTCTGCTGGATGGCGCGGTCGTTGAAGACGATGTCATGATCGGCGCGGGTAGCCTGGTACCACAACATAAGCGTCTGGAAAGTGGATATCTTTATCTGGGTAGTCCGGTCAAACAGATTCGACCATTAAAAGAGGCCGAAATCGAGGGATTACGCTATTCGGCCAATAACTATGTGAAATGGAAAGATGACTATCTGGATCAGGACAACCAGACCCAACCCTGAGCGTCTTCCTGCTGATCGCGAATCAGATCGCTGGCTTCTTCTTCAAGATCCCAGCGATTCTCGCTAAACAACGCGAGCCATTGCTGCGGGTTATCGCCGCCAAAGCGACGAGTCATCGTTTCTGCACTTAATGCACACGTTAGCTGCATACCGTTCACCAGCACAGGAAAACAAATGCTTTCGAGATCGGCACGCCACTCTTCGCGGTCAGGAAACTGGATCGCCTGATTCATACGCCCAGCTCACGTTTGAGGGACGCGATCACCGGTTCAACGTCCGGCAAAACCCCGTGCCACAGTAAAACGGCGTGCGCCGCCTGACCCACCAGCATCCCCAATCCATCAGCATAGCGTTTTACACCATGCTGAATGCACCAGGACAGAAAGGCCGTATTGCCCTGCTGATAAAACATGTCATAGCAACACACCTGCGGACCCAGTAGCGATACCGGGATTGGCGGAGTCTCGCCAGAGATGCCGCTGGATGTAGCATTAATGATAAGGTCGAACTCATACCCGTCCAGCTCAGACATTGGCCGCGCGCTAACGCTGCCGGTATGGCGGAACAGTTCGGCGAGCGTTTGCGCCCGCGCGTGGGTACGGTTAGTGATGGTGACGTTACAATCCAGCGAAAGCAACGGCAGCAGCACCCCGCGCGCCGCGCCGCCAGCGCCAATCAGCAGAACACGATAGCCGGGCTTAATCAGCCCAAGTCGTTCCAGGTCGCTCAACAGGCCAATACCATCGGTGTTATCACCGAGGATTCGCCCATCCTCCAGGCGCTTCAGCGTATTTACCGCCCCCGCTAGAGCCGCGCGCTCGGTGAGCTCATCAGCACGGGCAAACGCCTCCTCTTTAAAAGGCACCGTGACGTTCGCCCCTTTACCGCCCTGCAGGAAAAAAGCTTCCAGCGCAGTAACGAAACCATCCAACGGCGCTAACATGCGACCATACGGATGCACGATGTTCAGCTGCTCGGCAAACTGTTGATGGATGAACGGCGATTTACTGTGGGCAATCGGGTTACCAAAAACGACGTAGCTTTCCATTCTTTACCCCTGGCGAAAACGTTCACCCGTCAGGGCATCGAGGATTTCTGACGGATTCATCCGCCCACCGGTCGGCGCATCCACCACCGGGAAATCATCACCGAACTGGGCAAGCACTTCTGCCGTGGTGCGACAAGGAGGCAAACCGGTCAGATTCGCGCTGGTCGACACCAAAGGCTTGCCATAGGCCTGGCAGAGTTCAATGACCACCGGGTGATCGGTGACGCGAACGGCCAGCGAGTTAAAGCGGCCGGTCAGCCAGGCGGGAGTCGTTGGCTTCGCGGGGAAGACAAACGTCACCGGCCCAGGCCAACGGGCAAAGACCGTGGCACGCTGCTCGTCGGTCAACTGACTGTCGTCAATATACGGTTGAAGTTGTTCGAAACTTGCGGCGATCAGAATCAGCCCCTTTTCTACCGGACGCTGTTTTAACGCCAGCAGGCGCATTACCGCTTCTTCACTATCAGGATCGCAACCTACGCCAAACACGGCTTCGGTTGGATAGGCGATGACTTCTTTATTATTCAGAGCAACAACCGCACGCTGTACGGCCTCTGATGGCAGGTTTTTATTCACTGATTTGTTTCGCCGGAACCGGCTTTCCACATTGTTTACTGGCACAAAAACGCTTTACGCCCTGCGCCGTTTTCTTTTCGATAAGCAGCGGGTAGTGGCACTCGGGGCACTCCCCCGCAACCGGTGTGAAGTTAATGACGAACTGACATTCTGGGTAACGATCGCAGGAATGAAAGGTTTTGCCGTAACGAGAGCGGCGCTGCACCAGATGCCCTTGCTGGCAGGCGGGGCAGGAAATCGCCGTTTCATCAGGTTTATCAATAACCTCAGTGTGTTCACATTCCGGATACTGACTGCATCCGATGAACATGCCAAAGCGCCCCTGACGCAGCACCATAACGGCACCACACTCGGGACACAGTTGCCCCTCCAGAATTTTAACGATATGACCATCCGCCTGACTTTTCAGGGGACGAACGTAATCGCATTCCGGATAATGGGAACAGCCAAGAAACGGCCCGTGTTTACCGGACCGTATGACCAGTTCGGCCCCGCACTGTGGACAGGGCTCGTGTTTAGGCACCGAAAACAGTGCTGATTTGACCATAACAACTCTTGATGCCACAAAATGATTTAATGCAGCATACCTTCATTCGTCTCGAAGAGTAATTCTTCCATTTGTTGATACGCGTTTTCACAGCCCGGAAGATTGAACAGAACCATCAAAATGACCCATTTCAGCTCTTCCAGCTCAAACTCTGCAGTATCCAGAGCCAGCACGCGCTCAATAACCATTTCCCGCGTTTCGAGGTTCAGCACCTGAATCTGCTCCAGGAATAACAGGAATCCTCGGCAGCTTGCATCCAGACGCTGGCTCTCTTCCTGTGTGAAAATACGCACGGAGAGAGGATCTGATGCCAGCTGCATCGGTTCTACGAGGCCTTCCTGATAGTCGGCGAGCTTTTCCAGCCATATTAGCGCGTTGAAGATGTCTTCACGTTCGAACCCCGCATCGGTAAGATCCCGAGTCAGTTTGTCCTGATCTACGCGCATGTCTGTTTCGTTATGGATGTAGGTCTCAAACAAATACATTAGTACGTCGAACATGGCCTGCCCTCCTTAATCGGACATAGCCGCCGGGTACAGCTGCGATCCATCCTGCTAACTCCAGTTCAAGTAGCTGGGCCACGGTGACTGGCACAGGTTGGCCGGCACGTTCAGCGACGACGTCAACAGGTGTTACCTCATCTCCTACGTTAGCCAGGAGCTCAGGAAATGGCAATGCTACGGATTCCTTATCTGCACAATAATTTGCCATTTTTGCTCGTTCGGACAAATGTCTGTTTAATCCCGGAAAAAGCGCCAGAATATCCTCAGGCTCCGTGACGGTAATCGCTCCCTGTTTGATAAGCCAATGCGGCCCCTCCATGCCCGGATGACCAAGCGGCCCGGGGATAGCGAACACCTCTCTCCCCTGTTCAAGCGCGCAGCGCGCCGTCACCAACGAACCGCTTCGCAACGCGGCTTCCACAACCAATACGCCGCGACTTAACCCGCTGATAATACGGTTACGCCGCGGGAAATGATAAGGCGCAGGCGTCGCCATAAGCGGGAATTCTGACACCAGCGCCCCGCCGTGTTCCACAATGCTCTGCGCCAGTGACCGATGCCGATGGGGATAGATATGATTCAGCCCGCTGCCGAGGACCGCTATCGTGCTGCCGCCAGCCTGCAACGCCCCCCGATGGGCAACCCCATCAATACCTAGCGCCAGGCCGCTGGTAATCGTAATTCCCATCTTCGCCAGCGATTCACACAAATAGCGCCCCCAGCGCTCACCGTACAGAGAGTGTTGCCGGCTCCCCACAACGGCGAGCTGTGGGGAATGCAGCAATGCCAGATTCCCGCGTACGCACAATACTGCCGGGTAATCGCTAATGGCGCGAAGCGGTTCCGGGTACAAGGGAGAATCCGCAAATAAAAGATGGTTGTCTGATTCCGCCAGCCAACGGTTAGCGGCCTCCATCTCTGCGGGTGAAAACGCAAAAAAACGTTCGGCCTGCTTAATGCTGAAGCCCAAAACATAGAGCATTTGATGGGTAATGCACGTTTCCTGACGCAACGCACA
This sequence comes from Kluyvera sp. Awk 3, assembly GCF_028069715.1. Classification (NCBI taxonomy): domain Bacteria; kingdom Pseudomonadati; phylum Pseudomonadota; class Gammaproteobacteria; order Enterobacterales; family Enterobacteriaceae; genus Kluyvera; species Kluyvera sp. Awk 3. The sequence goes on from NZ_JANEWH010000163.1 coordinate 4,636, forward strand.
CAGCGCGTTCAGCATGCCATCGCCATACAAATCATTCACCTTTAACAAACGAAAGGCGAGTTCCTCGGGTGACATCCGTTCCCCCTTGCCACATGCGGCATTAGCAATCTTTGCGATTGGTCAGTGACTCTGTCAATTAGAGGGGGTTTTGTCTAGAATAGAGGTAATAATCTTTCCTACTCCTGAACAGAACTCTGGATATTTATGGCAGTTTTGCAAGTATTACATATCCCGGACGAGCGTCTTCGCAAAGTCGCTGCGCCGGTAAAAGAAGTGAATGACGAAATCCAGCGTATCGTGGACGATATGTTCGAAACCATGTACGCCGAAGAAGGGATTGGTCTGGCGGCGACCCAGGTCGATATCCATCAACGTATTATCGTTATCGATGTCTCTGAGAATCGTGACGAACAGCTGGTGCTGATCAACCCAGAACTACTGGAAAAAGACGGCGATACCGGCATTGAAGAAGGCTGCCTGTCCATTCCGGAACAGCGGGCGCTGGTTCCTCGTGCCGAGCGCGTGAAAATTCGCGCCATTGGCCGTGATGGTAACCCCTTTGAGCTGGAAGCTGACGGCCTGCTGGCTATATGTATTCAGCATGAAATGGACCACTTAGTCGGTAAGCTGTTTATCGATTATCTGTCGCCGTTAAAGCAGCAACGTATTCGTCAGAAAGTTGAAAAACTGGATCGCCTGAACGCGCGTGCCTAAGGATAAGGATTAACGTGTCAGATTCCCTACGTATTATTTTTGCGGGTACTCCTGATTTTGCAGCGCGTCATCTTGACGCGCTGTTGTCGTCTGAGCACCAGGTCGTTGGCGTATTTACCCAACCAGACCGCCCTGCCGGCCGTGGTAAGAAGCTCATGCCAAGCCCGGTAAAAGTGTTGGCGGAAGAGAAAGGCATTCCAGTCTTTCAGCCAGCCTCGCTGCGTCCTGAAGAAAATCAGAAGCTGGTTGCGGATCTACAGGCTGACGTCATGGTCGTCGTCGCTTATGGGCTTCTCCTGCCGAAAGCCGTGCTGACTATGCCGCGCCTCGGGTGCATCAACGTTCACGGTTCTCTGCTGCCGCGCTGGCGTGGCGCTGCGCCAATTCAGCGTTCGCTGTGGGCCGGCGACAGCGAAACCGGTGTGACCATCATGCAGATGGACGTGGGCCTGGATACCGGCGATATGCTGCATAAGCTTTCCTGCCCGATTACCCCTGAAGACACCAGCGCCAGCCTTTACGATAAGCTGGCTGAGCTTGGCCCTCAGGGACTGCTGCACACGCTGCATTTGCTGGCAACCGGCACGGCGACACCGGAAGTGCAGGATGAAACTCTGGTTACCTATGCTGAGAAGCTGAGCAAAGAAGAAGCCCGTGTTAACTGGACGCTCAGCGCCGCTCAGTTGGAACGCTGCATCCGCGCCTTTAATCCGTGGCCAATGAGCTACATCGTTATCGACGAGCAGCCGGTCAAAATCTGGCAGGCTTCGGTGATTGACAAACACGCTGGCGCCGAGCCGGGGACCATCCTCGAAGCCACCCGCCAGGGTATTCAGGTCGCGACCGGCGACGGCATCCTCAATCTTCTCTCGCTGCAACCAGCGGGTAAGAAGGCCATGAGCGCTCAGGATCTGCTTAACTCGCGTCGGGAGTGGTTCGAGCCCGGAAACCGTCTACTCTGACGGTTGGTACCTTTTTAAAGCCCGGAGTCTCCGGGCATTTTTATTTTTACGGTTATGAAAAAACATTTTAATTTACGCAGTATGGCGGCCCAGGCCGTTGAACAGGTCGTCGAAAAGGGACAGTCACTAAGCAATGTGCTGCCCGCCATGCAGCAAAAAGTGGCCGATAAAGACAAAGCGCTGCTCCAGGAGCTGTGCTTCGGCGTGTTGCGCACACTTTCCCAGCTTGAGTGGATGATCCAACAGCTGATGGAACGCCCGATGACGGGCAAACAGCGCACCGTCCATTACCTGATCATGGTGGGCTTCTACCAGCTGCTGCATACCCGTATTCCGCCGCATGCCGCGCTGGCGGAAACCGTTGAAGGGGCAGTCGTCATAAAGCGTCCGCAGCTGAAAGGGTTGATCAACGGCGTACTGCGTCAGTTCCAGCGCCGTCAGGAAGAGCTGCTAACTGAATTCTCACAAACCGATTTGCGCTTCCTTCATCCTTCCTGGCTGGTAAAACGCATTAAAGCGGCCTATCCGCAGCAGTGGGAAAGCATCCTTGAGGCCAATAATCAGCGCCCGCCGATGTGGCTGCGCGTTAACCGCACTCACCACTCACGCGACGGCTGGCTTGATCTGCTAACGGAAGCCGGTATGACGGGATTCCCGCATCCTGACTACCCGGACGCGGTGCGTCTGGAAACGCCAGCGCCCGTACACGCCCTCCCAGGTTTTGACGAAGGTTGGGTGACCGTGCAGGATGCTTCCGCTCAAGGGTGCGTAAACTACCTGCTGCCGGAGGACGGCGAGCAAATCCTTGACCTGTGTTGTGCGCCGGGCGGCAAAACCACTCACATTCTGGAAATCGCGCCGCAGGCCAATGTATTGGCCGTCGACGTCGACGAGAAACGCCTGTCACGCGTGTATGACAACCTGAAACGGCTGGGCATGAAGGCGACGGTGAAACAGGGTGATGGACGCTATCCTGAACAATGGTGCGGCGATCAACAGTTCGATCGCATCCTGCTGGACGCACCGTGTTCCGCTACCGGGGTAATCCGTCGCCACCCGGATATCAAATGGCTGCGCCGCGACCGTGATATTGCCGAACTGGCACAGCTGCAGGCCGAGATCCTTAACGCAACCTGGGCACACCTGAAGCCGGGTGGTACGCTGGTATACGCGACTTGTTCCATTCTGCCGGAAGAAAACCAGCAGCAAATCGCCGCGTTTCTCTCCCGCACACCGGATGCTGAACTGCGTGAAACCGGTACGCCTGAGCAGCCAGGGCAACAGAATTTACCGGGTGCCGAAGAAGGTGATGGCTTCTTCTACGCTAAGCTAATCAAAAAGTGATGAAATAACGGGTCGCAACTGATGAAAATTATCATTCTGGGCGCCGGACAAGTCGGCGGAACGCTGGCGGAAAACCTGGTCGGGGAAAACAACGACATCACGATCGTTGACACTAACGGCGAGCGCTTGCGCAGCCTGCAGGATAAATTCGACCTTCGCGTGGTACAAGGCCATGCTTCTCACCCCCGCGTTTTGCGTGAAGCCGGTGCCGACGATGCCGATATGCTGGTCGCGGTAACCAGTTCGGATGAAACCAATATGGTCGCCTGCCAGGTGGCCTACTCGTTATTCAATACGCCAAACCGTATTGCACGAATCCGCTCACCGGACTACGTACGCGACGCCGATAAGCTCTTTCACAGCGATGCCGTACCGATCGATCATCTGATCGCTCCCGAGCAATTGGTTATCGACAATATCTACCGTCTGATCGAGTACCCCGGCGCACTGCAGGTGGTGAACTTCGCGGAAGGAAAAGTTAGCCTGGCTGTGGTGAAGGCTTACTACGGCGGCCCGCTAGTGGGTAATGCGCTCTCAACAATGCGTGAGCATATGCCGCACATTGATACCCGCGTTGCGGCGATTTTCCGCCATGACCGCCCGATTCGCCCGCAGGGTTCCACTATTGTCGAAGCCGGTGATGAAGTGTTCTTTATCGCCGCATCACAACATATTCGCGCGGTAATGAGTGAGCTCCAACGTCTGGAGAAACCTTACAAGCGCATCATGCTGGTTGGCGGTGGTAATATCGGTGCGGGGTTAGCACGCAGGCTGGAAAAAGATTACAGCGTGAAGCTGATTGAACGTAATCAACAGCGAGCGGCAGAGCTGGCAGAGAAACTGCAAAATACCATCGTCTTCTTTGGCGATGCCTCGGATCAAGAGCTGTTGGCGGAAGAGCACATTGATCAGGTCGATCTGTTTATTGCCGTCACCAACGATGACGAAGCCAATATCATGTCGGCGATGCTGGCTAAGCGGATGGGCGCCAAGAAAGTAATGGTGTTGATCCAACGCCGCGCTTATGTCGATCTGGTTCAGGGCAGCGTGATCGATATTGCGATCTCACCACAGCAGGCCACCATCTCTGCACTACTTAGCCACGTACGTAAAGCGGATATCGTAGGCGTTTCGTCGCTACGCCGCGGTGTTGCTGAAGCCATCGAAGCCGTCGCACACGGCGATGAAAGTACTTCACGAGTGGTTGGCCGAGTGATTGACGAAATTAAACTGCCTCCAGGCACCATTATTGGCGCGGTGGTGCGTGGAAATGACGTCATGATTGCGAATGACAATTTGCGTATTGAACAAGGCGATCACGTCATTATGTTCCTGACCGATAAAAAATATATTTCCGACGTCGAACGCCTGTTCCAGCCCAGTCCTTTCTTCCTTTAATTTCCCAAAGGCGCTCAATAGAGCGCTTTTTTATTAACCTTCTAATATTTAAGGGTTAATTAATACC
>NZ_JANEWH010000164.1:0-8911 GCF_028069715.1 Kluyvera sp. Awk 3
CCGCCGCCAGATAGATTGTCGACACGCCCATCCATGCCATCATCAGCCCGGCCAGCGGCCCGGTGATGCCCAACGATAAATCCATAAATACGGTATAGGTCGCCAGCGCCGATCCCTGATTTTGCTGCGGCACGGCTTTTACCGCCACCACGCCCAGCGCCGGGAACACCAGCGAAAAGCCCGCGCCCGCCAGGAAAGTGCCAATCTTCGCCATCATTGGCGTCATCGCAATTCCTACCAGCAGTAGCCCCACCACCTCAACGGCAAAGCAAATCATCGCCACATTCAGTCCACCAAGGCGGTTAATGCCGTTCGGGAACAGCAGCCGTGTGCCGACAAACGCGCAGCTAAACAGAGTGAGCGCGAAGGCCGCGCCGTCCCAGCCTTTGGCGTCATAGAACAGGGTGATAAAGGTGGCGATCACGCCAAATCCCGCGGAGGCCAGCGCCAGCGCCATACCGTAAGGCCAGACGCGCCCGAGTACCGCCCGGAAGGACATCGGTTTGCCCTTTTTCGCTTTCACTTCATCACGGGGAAGCGCCGCCAGAATCGCCACGGCGGCGACGGCCATAATCGCCAGCGCCAGCCCCTGTAGGCCAATAAAGCGGTAACACAGCACGCCAAGCGGCGCGCCCATCGCCATCGCGCCGTAAGTGACGATACCATTCCAGGAGATCACCCGGCCAATATGCGGCGACCCGACAACGCCAACGCCCCACAGCGTCGAACCGGTACCGGCAAAGCTCTGGCCGATACCAAGAATCACGCGCCCCAGGCACAGCAGCGTCAGGCTTATCAACGGCCAGCCGCCGCCAAACGCCGCCAGTAAATAGCTCAACCCACTCAGGAAACAGCCGCAGAGGCCAAAAACAACGATTTTTTTCGGCCCCAGTTGGTCGGCGTAACGCCCGGCATGAGGACGACTCAGCAAGGTAGCGAAGTATTGCAGGCTGATAACCAGACCGGCCCAGAAGGCGCTAAACCCCATCACATCATGAACATAACCGGGCAGCACCGCCAGCGGCAGGCCAATGGTGAGATAGCTGGCGAAGTTGAAGATCACGACGGAGACAATACGCAAATTGAGGCGCAGGCCGCTAAGCTGCGCCTCGGCGTCGGCCGCAGGCATAGATAATCCCTTATAGATGCAACAGAAATGGCATTATTGCACATTTTGTCGCCGGGAAGGCGGCATTACCCGATTCGGACTACCGGTGAGGTGTCGGTTTGTTTGGCCAGAAGATGGTAATGACGCCGGCGATAATAACAATAACCCCCAGCAGGCCGCGCCACGAGAACGGCTCATGCCAGCCGGGCAGCAGAATCGCCGCAAGCCATACCACCATGTAGCTCAGGCTCAGCAGCGCGTAGGCTTTCGCCAGCGGCAGACGCTTGAGGGCGAAGAACCAGCAGGCCATCGAAGCCACGTAGCCCAGCAACCCCAGCAGCAGCGCCAGCGTGCCGGTGTCAAAATGCAGAAGATGCAGCAAAAAAGCCAGCGGCTGCGTCGCCGACGGTAGCGTGGTCATCGCCGCACGCAGCGTCAACTGCGCGGCGCTGACCAGCGCCACACTCATCAATGCCCAGATAAGCCCCATCAGGCGCTGCTCCCCAGTAACGCAATGCCGACGATTATCAGCGCCACCCCGGCCCAATGGCGGCCGCTCACCGGCTCGCGCCAGATAAGACGCGCGGCCAGCGTCACCCAGACAAAGTTCAGGCTCAGCATCGGGTAGGCCACGCTGACCGGAATCTGCTGGAGCACCAGCAGCCACAGCAGCATGCCCAGCCCCAGCAGCGCCAGCGCCAGTCCGAGCCAGGTTAGCAGATGACGCCCGCGCAGCCCTTTACGGGCAGGGCGAGTCGCCTGTTTCTGACATAGCTGCCCGCCGCAGCTCAACAGGCTGGCGAGCAGCAGGCAGGCCCATGTGATCATTGCGGGCGATACTGAATAAAGACGGTGCGACCCATGGCATATACCTCATCCGGTTTTGGCAGCGGCAGTTCGGCTAACTGTACGTCACGAGAGAGCAATAACACCAGCGAGATTGGCCCTTCCTGACGATGTGCCGCCAGCCACTGTGGGAAGTCTTCGGTAGAGACGAAGCTGCCTTTCGCGTCAGGGTAAGAGAGCCCATACTTCAGCTCGCCCTGCTGGCCGTACAACATCACATCGCTACGCTTCAGCTCCCAGGCCAGCCCGGCGGCTACGCCGACGCTGTTGCTCAGCACATAGCGGCTCGGCGCCAGCGACTCGCTAACAATATCCACCAGGAACTGCGGCTGCTTGCTGTTGGTCACGCGATCGGGAATCGCCATCCCCACCAGCAGCGCCAGCCCCAGCGGACAGAGCGCGGCAAGCTGCCAACGCTGTGCGCCCGGTTTAATCGATATCCAGCCCATCAGCGCCCAGAAGAAGAAGGCTACTGCCGCCAGTACGCATTTATACAGCTCAATCTGCATCCAGACCGGATGTTTCATCGGCCCCCACGGTGAGACCACCGCGACCGCCACCAGGCCCACAACGCCGAAGACGATGTTGATGATGCCGTTCACCCGCAGCGCTTTCGAGCCGACTTTTGCCGCCTCAACCGCATAGCGCGCCATCAGCATTGCCAGCGGCGCGAAGCACGGCAGGATATAGGTCGGCAGCTTGCCCTTGGCGATACTGAAGAACAGGAACGGCATTACCACCCAGCCCAGCAGATAAAATGCGCCGCGTAACCCTTCCTGCTCCTGCCAGCCGCGCTTGAACGCGCCGGGTAGCAACGCCAGCCACGGCAGACTTCCCGCGACCAGGAACGGCAGGTAGTACCAGAACGGCGCTTTGTGCTGCGCGTCGCTCTGAGCAAAACGTTGAATATGTTCGACCCAGAAGAAGTAGCGCCAGAAGTCGCTTTCCCGCGCGGCGATGGCCAGCCCCCACGGCAGGACGGTCAGCACGCAAACCAGTACCGACAGCCAACCCCAGACCAGCACTTCCCGCCAGCGTTTCTGCGCAATGACCCACGGCAGCACACCGATCACCGGCACCGCCAGGGCGAGGAAGCCTTTGGTCATGACCCCCATACCGCAGGCCACGCCCAGCAGCACGTAACCCCAGAAGCGTTCGCCAGTGGTCTTCGCCTGCGCCGCCAACCAGAAGCTGCACATGGCAAGCGTCATCCACAGGGTAATCATCGGGTCGAGCACCGCATAGGTGCCAATCCCGTAGACCAGGAACGCGGTTAAGAAGATGGCGCCGGAGAGCAGCGCCACTTTGCGATCCTGCCAGATTTTCCACGCCAGCCAGACCACCAGCAGCGCGGAAACGGTGATAGAAAACACCGCGCCAAAACGTACCGCGAAGTTACTGTGACCAAATAGCCACTGCCCGATACTGTTAATCCAGTAGCCGGCAATCGGCTTTTCGAAGTAGCGTAACCCCAGGAAATGCGGCACCACCCAATCACCGGTCGCCAGCATTTCGCGGCTGATTTCGGCATAGCGGGTTTCGTCCGGCTGCCACAGCAGCCGGAAGTTGAGCGGAACCAGGTAGTACAGAACAAACAATGCAGCTAACGAAATACCATAGCGAAGGGATTTCATACGTCTGAGCTCAAAAGTTGTTGGCAGCCTAGCCAGCCTTCACGACCGGCAATTTCTCCGCGCACCACCTTCCCAACCGGCAACTGACGGAAGTCATCCGGGAGAAGCTGGCCTAACGGGCAAAAACGAATTTCCTGCTGTGCCGCAAGGGTCAGCAGATAGTCAAACTGTTCGGCGTAGGCACCCCCCTCCACCTCAGCATGAATGGTGTACACCGGCGTACCGGTATCCTGGCGAATACGCTCCAGCAGCCAACGATTGAAGCCTTCCGCACTGACCACGCTACCGACAACTTCATCCCAGGTGGGCAACGTCACCGGGATCTGTACGGTCGCCTTCTCGCCGTTACTGAGTTGCGGAATGAACGGTTGCGTGCCGCGGCAGTCGCTGTTGTAGAGAAATTCAAAAGACTCTTTCGCCTTCACCACACGCTGGTCAGCGCGCCAGCCCGCCACCGCCGAGCAGGTGACCGGATGACCAATAATCGTCTCCAGCGCAGACAGGCCGCGGCCAATTTCGTCAATCAACTGCTGCTCGTTCCACATGCCGCTCCACTGCTGCCAGCGGTGATGATCCCAGGCATGCAGCCCCACCTCATGTGTCTGCGCAACGCTACGGATAATCTCCGCGTTGGCTTCGCCAATAATACGCCCCGGCCACGCCGTCCCGGCCAGCAGAATGTCCCAGCCATACAGCGATGCCGCGCGTGAGCGCAGCATCTTCCACAAGAACTTCGGCTTTACCAGGCGCCACAGGTGGCGCCCCATGTTATCCGGCCCGACGCTGAAGAAAAAACTGGCCTGTACGCGGTGCTTTTTCAGCACCGCCATCAGCCTTGGCACCCCTTCGCGAGTACCGCGAAAGGTGTCGACATCAACGCGCAAACCTACTTTTTTCATGATGGTTTTTCATCCGTCAGTTCAACCGTGCGCAGGAAGAAGTCCAGCGTTTCTTCAACGGTCTGCTGCATTTCCACCGTCGGCTGCCAGTCGAGGAGGCGTTTCGCATTGCGAATGCTCGGTTTACGATGCTCAACGTCCTGATAACCTTTACCGTAGTAGTCGCTACTTTCCACTTCACGGAAGCCGGCAAACGGCGGGAAGCGGTCGCGCAGCGGATGACGCTCAAAGCAGTCGAGCAGCATTTCGGCCAGCTCTTTAATGCTCGCTTCGTTATCCGGGTTACCAATGTTGATAATCTGCCCATCGCAGCGGCCGTCTTTGTTCTCAATGATGCGGAACAACGCTTCAATACCGTCGCTGATGTCGGTGAAGCAGCGTTTTTGTTTGCCGCCTTCGATCAGTTTGATCGGCGAACCTTCCACCAGGTTGAGGATCAACTGGGTAATAGCCCGAGAGCTGCCGATACGCGCAGCGTTGAGGTTATCCAGACGCGGCCCCATCCAGTTAAACGGACGGAACAGGGTAAACTTGAGGCCAGTTTTGTCACCGTAAGCCCAAATCACGCGATCCAGAAGCTGTTTGGAAACCGAGTAGATCCAGCGCTGCTTGTTGATCGGCCCCACCACCAGGTTAGAGTTATCTTCATCAAAGTTGGCATCGGTACACATGCCGTACACTTCGGAGGTGGACGGGAAGATAATACGCTTGTTGTACTTCACGCAGTCGCGGATGATCTTCAGGTTCTCTTCGAAGTCCAGCTCGAACACGCGCAGCGGGTTACGGGTGTACTCGATAGGCGTCGCGATAGCCACCAGCGGCAGCACCACGTCGCATTTCTTAATGTGGTATTCGATCCACTCTGAGTGAATGCTGATATCGCCTTCCACAAAGTGGAAACGCGGGCAGTCGAGGAAGCGGCTGATGGCGTCAGAGCCGATATCCAGGCCGTAAATCTCGTAGCTATCATCGGCCAGCAGGCGTTCGGTCAGATGGTTACCGATAAAGCCGTTCACACCCAGAATCAGCACGCGGGTACGACGCTTAACGGCCACAAACGGACGGCTGGAGAGCAACGCGCCCGCCACCAGACCCAGCGCCGGTGCCAGCTGAGCGCCCTGCATATAAACGCCGTTAGCGCTCTGACCGGTAACGATTTCCAGCGCGCCTTCACCGCAGGCAACCACCAGCGGCGCGACGGACAGAACGGTACCCGGCTTCGCGGCTTCCATGTCAGTACGCACACGAGATTTCCAGACGATAAATTTGTTGGTGCCAACATAGCCAAACGCGCCCGGCCACGGATCGCTCACCGCACGCACCAGGTTATGCAGCGCCTGAGCCGGTTTTTCCCACTCCAGGCGGCCATCTTCCGGGGTACGACGACCGACGTAGGTCGCCTGCGAATGATCCTGCACACGCTCGTCGGTCTGGCCGCTGCGAATTTTCGCCAACGCATCGCCAAGCAGCGTCTGGGACGCCGTGCACAGCTTACGGTGCAGCGTCAGCGCCACGTCAGAGTCAGCAATCGCCACGCTCTGCTGGGCCACAATATCCCCCGCGTCCGCGCGGTTGGTCATACGGTGCAGCGTCACGCCGGTCTCTTTCTCACCGTTCACCAGCACCCAGTTCAGCGGCGCGCGACCCCGGTATTTCGGCAGTAGCGAGCCGTGCAGGTTGAACGCCCCTTTCGGCGCCAGATTGAGGATCTCGTCGCTGAGCAAGTTGCGGTAATAGAAGGAGAAAATCACTTCCGGCGCCATCGCGCGGATGCGCTCCACCCACAGCGGGTGGTTGACGTCTTCCGGCGCGTAAACGGTAATACCCTGCTCAGCCGCCAGGCGGGCAACGGAGCCGAAGAAGTTATTCTCACCCGCGTTGTCCGGGTGAGTGAAGATCGCCTCGATGTCGTATCCGGCATCCAGCAGTGCCTGAATACCGGTGCAACCCATGTCGTGATAGGCAAATACAACAGCTTTCATTAACGATTTTCCTCTTCAGAATCCAGATTTTCCTGGCGAACAACACGTTGAATAAAGTAGCGGGGGCGGGCACGCACATCGTTGTAGATGCGGCCGATATACTCCCCAAGCAGGCCCATGCCGATAAACTGGGCGCCGATAAACATGAACAGAATGGCGAATAGCATGAACACGCCGTCCCCCGCCCATTCCGGACCGAGCACCAGGCGCAGCACGACCAGCAGAATGGAGAAGGCAAAGCCCAGCACCGCAATCACGCTGCCGACCACGCTTAACAGACGCAGCGGCGTGGTGGTCAAGCAGGTCACCAGGTCGTACATCAGGTTAATCAGGCGCATAAAGCTGTATTTCGAGTCACCGAACTCACGCTCGGCGTGCAGCACCGGAATCTCCACGGCGCGGCGGGCGAAGGTATTCGCCAGAATAGGAATAAAAGTGCTGCGCTCATGGCAGTTGAGCATCGCGTCGACAATATGACGGCGATAGGCGCGCAGCATGCAGCCGTAGTCACCCATCGCTTTACCGGTGGTGCGCTGAATCAGACGGTTAATCATCTTCGAGGCTGTTTTACGGAAGATACTGTCCTGACGGTTCTGCCGCACGGTACCCACCACGTCGTAGCCTTCGTCGGCTTTTTCGACGAGGCGCGGGATCTCTTCCGGCGGGTTTTGCAGGTCGGCATCGAGGGTGATGATCAGATCGCCGGTAACGTGGCTAAAGCCCGCCATAATTGCCGAATGCTGGCCGTAGTTGCGGTTTAACAGCACCGCCACAATGTGGCTTTCCGGCGCTTCTGCCGCTTCAACCAACATGCGCGCGGAGTCGTCGCTGCTGCCGTCGTCGACCAACAAAATTTCATAGTCACGATTCAGGGTCGCGCAGGCAGCGTCGGTACGGCGAATCAGCTCCGGCAGGCTGTCCTGCTCGTTATAGACCGGTATCACGACGGAGACTTTCTTGACTAACGGGTACTCAAACATATCAACGGCCTGCTAGCTGATGGAGCGCCGTAATGACACGGGTGGTGTCGTCATCGGTCATATCCGGGAAAAGAGGTAATGAACAGATACGTGCGCTGTTCCATTCGGTATTCGGTAGCGAGAGTTCAGGGAAACGCTCGCGGTAGTATTTCTGCGTATGCGCCGCACGGAAGTGCAGCCCGGTACCAATACCTTGCGCTTTGAGTTGTTCCATTAGCGCATCACGGCTGATGCCGCAGCGCTGTTCGTCCACGCGAATAATAAACAGATGCCAGGCGTGCAGATGCGGCCAGCTCGGTACGGCCAGCGGCTGGAACGGCGTATCCGCCAGTTCCTGCACGTAACGCTGAGCGATATCACTACGGCGCTGATTGGCCTGCCCTAATTTGCCCAGTTGAACCAGCGCCAGTGCGGCATTGATATCGGCGAGGTTGTACTTAAAGCCCGGGCTAATCACTTCTGCCTGCGGGGCGCGGCCGTGGGTCTGACGGTCATAGGCATCAACGCCAAGACCGTGGAACTTGAGGCTACGAATGCGGTTGGCCAGCTGTTCATCGTCGGTGACAATCAGCCCACCCTCGGCGCTGGTCATGTTTTTGATGGCATGGAAGGAGAAAATCGCCGTTCCCTGCGCGCCGACATGCAGGCCCTTATAGTAGGTACCCGCCGCATGCGCCGCGTCTTCAATCACCGGAATGCCGTGACGCTCCGCCACTGCGCGAATGCCGTCAATATCAGCAGGCGCACCCGCGTAGTGCACGGGAATAATGGCTTTCGTACGGGGAGTAATAGCGGCTTCAATGGCTTCAGGCGTCACCATCAGGTTGTCGCGATCGACATCGATCATCACCGGGGTCGCCCCCAGCAGGACGATCATATTCAGCGTCGAAACCCAGGTTTGAGAAGGGGTGATGACTTCATCGCCGGGACCGATGCCCAGCGCCATCAGCGTGACGTGCATACCGCCGGTTGCCGAACTGACGGCGATTGAAAAACGGTTCCCCGTTAGCGAGCAGAACGCCTCTTCCAGCGCCTGGTTTTTTGGCCCGGTGGTGATCCAACCGGATTGCAGCACTTCCTTGAGTGCTGCGAACTCCGCCTCACCCATAGAAGGGCGGGAAAACGGCAGAAAATCACTCATGAATGTTCCTTACCCTATTACGCAAATGAGCGAAGCTGGCTCATCAATCAATGATTCGAGCGTTGTTTTTGTTTAAAAACAGCAATGGATAACGTGATATTCAAACCGACAACATTCGATGACGGTAAAAGTATCAATGTTATCTTAGGATAAGATTAAGAAACTTGTGGCGAGAGGCACAATAANTACTAACTAAACGAAATCAATAGATTACACCTCTATTAATTCATATGATTTGTATGTAAAAAGCGCCCAGGTTACATCGTAACCTGGGCGCTGATTCACATTATTCAACGTTCACTCAACAAAGGATTTATAATC
>NZ_JANEWH010000165.1:0-8905 GCF_028069715.1 Kluyvera sp. Awk 3
ATGAAACACAATTCCAATTGAGGGTTATTGCATGTTTAAAAAATCTCTGGTCCTGATGGCATTATGTGGCGCCTCTTTCGCAGCATCCGCAGTTACTGTCGATCTCCGTCATGAATTTATTGACGGCGGTAAAACTGATAAAACGAACGCTGACCGCGTTTCTGTCTCTCACCGTTTTGCAAACGGCTTTGGTTTCTCCGTTGAAGCAAAATGGAAATCAGGTGGTAACAACACCGATCAACCGTTCTCTGACTTCGTCGGTAACGGTCATGAAGAATCTATTAGCTACCAATACAAATTTAATAAAAACTTCTCCATTCAGCCTGGCTTTAATATTGAAAGTAACGACAGCCGTTCTATTTATAAGCCGAACCTGCGCGTTCAATATAGCTTCGACAACGGCTTCTACGTAGCCGCGCGTTATCGTTACGACTACACCCGTTATCCGTCAAATGCCAATAAAGACGATGACAAAGTTAACCGTGGTGATGCATGGGCTGGTTACGTGTTCGGTGACTGGCGTACCGAGCTGAACTACGTCTATGCACGTAGCTCAGAAGGCAATGCACGTAACAACAACAAGCCATATTCTCAGGAATATAACGTGAAAGTGGCATATAAAATCGACAAAAACTGGGCTCCGTATGGCGAAGTGGGTAACGTAGGCGTCAACGATCGTGATGACCGCCAGACCCGTTTCCGTGTGGGTGTCGCTTACTCCTTCTAATTGCCTCCTGCTTTAGTGAAACCCCCGGCGAAGCTGGCCGGGGTTCTCTACTTTTCCCTGCAAACCTTGCCACACCTTATTTGTACTCCGCCTGAATAATTTAATTAATGTTAAAGCGCAGTTGTGTCGCTATTACCCCACGTCTTTCGTATTCACATCATCGAAGAGGTTCGTGTATGGACAGCGCTATCGTCGTAGTATTACTTCTCATCGTCTGTTTCCTGATTCTGGGGGGCGGATGGTTTCTCATCATGCGCACAGAAATGAAAATAGAAAAAAAGATGCATACTGAATTCGAGTTAAAAAGAGAAGAGGAAAAACAGCAAAAGATACTACAAAAATATGAGGAGTTGCTGGCGATGGAAATTGAGTGGCACACCCAGCGGCTGGCCAGCATCAGTTTTTTTATTGCCAAATTAAAGAAAAAGCAGGATGCCGAATATCGTAGTACGCAGCCCAGCATTAATGGTGATAACACGCAGCTTCATTCGAAAATAAAGGCGCTGATCTTCATTTACTTCCCGCATCTGCAGGATGATTACGCCAAGCTTTGCAAGCTGGCCGATTGCACGGTCTATTTTGATTATCTGTACGGGCGTTCAAACGACGGCACTCGCGTGTTGCGCGACCTGTCCGACAAAATGCAGAAGTTCGCTGCCCAATCTACCGAGTTCCAGAACCGAATCCGTAACGAGGTCACGGTGAAATGAGTGGCGGTCTCCATCGCCCCAGGTCTATGCTTAGCCTCGAACCCATATAAAAAATAGAGGCAATGTCATGGATAAGGAACTACAGGATGCGGGCTATCGCGTCTATACCGGGGAAAAGATTGATGTCTATTTCAACACCGACATCTGCCAGCACTCCGGCAATTGCGTCAGAGGCAGCAGCAAGCTGTTTAACCTGAAGCGGAAACCGTGGATTATCCCGGATGAAGTGGACGTTGCCACGGTGGTGCGGGTGATCGATACCTGCCCAAGTGGGGCGCTGAAATACCGTCATCATGACTAAGCGAGGGTGCGATGGAGATTCTGGAAGGGCATAACAAGTTTTATGTGAATGATGCAAACGGCAACCAGGTGGCGGAAATCGTCTTTGTGCCGACCGGCGAGCATTTGAGCATTATTGAGCACACCGATGTCGACCCCAGCCTGAAAGGGCAGGGGGTCGGGAAACAGCTGGTGGCGAAGGTGGTGGAAAAGATGCGCCAGGAACAACGAAAAGTGATCCCTCTGTGCCCGTTTGCCAAGCATGAGTTTGATAAGACTCGCGAATACGACGATATTCGCGCCTGACCTTTTTGCGCCAGCGCAGGCTGGCGCGATTTCCTCGCTTTTAGCGGAGCTGTTCAATGATCAGCATCGCCGCGATAGCCACCATCAATCCTCCGGATATCCGGCTGACGACCCGCGCGGCCTGTGGACGGCTGGTGAGTAGCGCACGTGAACCGTAACCTACCAGCAGATAGATGAGCGTACAGGTCAGCAGATGCATCAGCCCCAGCGCCGACATTTGCAGTGCCAGCGGCCACTGACCGTGTGGATCGGTAAATTGCGGCAGCAGCGCCAGAAACAACAGAAAAACCTTGGGATTCAGGCCGCTGATGCACAGCCCTTTCAGCACCCACCGATTCCAGCCGCCGCTCTGCAGGCTGGCGCTGGAGACCGTTGCCGGGTGGCGCAGCAGGGAAATGCCTAACCACAATAAATAGAACGCGCCCAGTAGCGTGATAGCCGACAGCGCCAGCGGATGCCCGGCAATCAGTACGCCAACGCCCGCGACCACCACGATGGTCGCCAGCAGATGCCCGGACATCAGCCCGGCTACCGCCGGAACAATGCGCCGACCGTGGATTCCGGCGCTGATGGTGTAGGCCCAATCGGCCCCTGGCGTCATGATCAGCAAAAACGACACCAGCCAGAAACCGGCCACTAAGCTCATCTCCATGACCCACATTCTCCATTATTTTTCATTGCGTTATCCCCGAAAACCCTGACCCGATATCGAGAAAGAATATCGTTATTTCCGCGCAATGAGCTTTCAATGTTATGCTGGAATTTCGCGCGCAGAGAGAGAATCTTCTAAATGGATAGCATTGATCGAAAAATTCTTGCTGAACTACAGGCGGATGGCCGTTTATCTATCACCGAGCTGGCTGAACGGGTAAACCTGAGCCTCTCGCCGTGCCATCGACGCCTGCGGGCGCTGGAGCATGAGGGGGTGATTACCGGCTATCGCGCCAACCTTGATCCAGGCAAGATGGGCTTCAATTTTGTGGCGCTGGTGTTTGCGACGCTTAAAGAGGGTGACCGCAAAGCGGTTAGCGCCTTTGAGGAGGCGGTGGAAGAGATCCCACAGATCGTACTGGCCCAGCGGCTGTTTGGCGACCCCGACTATTTAATGCAGGTGGTCACGCGCGATCTCTCGTCGTTCCAGAAGCTCTACGACCAAAAGCTCTCGGCCATGCCGGGCGTACAGCACCTGCGCTCGACGCTGGTGATGAAAACCGTCGTGCAGGATCGCGCTTTCCCGCTGGAGACGCTGAAAGAGAAATAGTTGGCTGAAACGTTTCATGTGTTAAAGTAGGGCGACAGGGGATGGCATTCCCCCTTGAACCGCCGTGTGGCTGATGATGCCTGTTTTTATTCCTGGACCGGGAATGAACAGGCACACCTCTACCGCGTCCAGGATGATCAATTCATCTAAGGATGCGTCCATGATTTCTGAACACTTCGCGCGTAAAAATACGCTTTTCTTTCTTTTGCAGTGGCTGCTGCTGGCGACAGTGATTGCTATGTTGGCCGGTTCCGCCTCCGCGCTCTTCCTCTTTTCACTCGATTGGGCAACCGCGACGCGCATCACGCATCATTGGCTGATCTGGCTGCTGCCGTTTGCCGGTTTTGCCGTCGGCTGGCTCTACCTGCGCTTTGGCCGCTCGGTAGAGGGCGGGAATAACCTGATCCTTGAAGAGGTACATCGCCCGGCGAACACCATTCCTCTGCGGATGGCGCCGTTGGTGTATATCGGTACCGTCGTTTCGCATCTGTTTGGCGCGTCGGTTGGGCGTGAAGGCACTGCGGTGCAAATGGGCGCTTCTATCGCTGACCAGTTTACCTCGTTGCTCAAGCTCAATAACGACGCGCGCCGAATGGTGTTGATGGCGGGGGTCAGCGCTGGCTTCTCCTCGGTATTCGGCACGCCGCTTGCCGGCGCTATTTTCGGTCTTGAGGTGATGGCGATTGGCCGCATGCACTACACCGCCATTTTCCCCTGCCTGCTGGCGGCGGTGGTGGCTGACCAGGTGGGGCTGATGTGGGGTGTACACCATACCCACTACGCAATGTCGTTGATTCCGTCACTCTCCTTGTGGACGCTGGGGGCGGTGATGGCTGCTGGCTGCTGTTTTGGCCTGGCGGCGCGCGTCTTTGCTGATGCCACGCACCTGATTGGCGGTGTGATGAAAAAATACGTGGCGTATGCGCCGCTACGTCCGTTTATCGGCGGGGTGATTGTGGTATTGGCGGTCTATCTGTTGCAGGGGGATCGTTATATTGGTCTTGGTATTCCGGTGATTGTTGATGCTTTTCAGCACCCCCTGGCACCGTGGGACTTTCTCGGCAAGCTGGCTTTTACCGTCATGTCGCTGGGCAGCGGTTTTAAAGGCGGTGAGGTGACGCCTTTATTCTATGTCGGTGCCACGCTGGGTAACGCGCTGGCGCCGCTGCTACATCTTCCGTTCGCTTTCCTGGCCGGCCTGGGCTTTGTTGCTGTCTTTGCCGGGGCCGCCAACACGCCGATCGCCTCGACGTTGATGGCGATTGAGCTGTTTGGCGCGGAGATTGGCGTGTATGCCGCGATGGCCTGCGTGGTCGCCTGGCTGGTCTCCGGCTATAGCGGAATCTATCGTTCTCAGCGGGTTGCTTGTCTGAAGCATCGGGTGGTGCCCGTCGGGATCACACTGGCGGAACTTCCGGCCTGGCAGCGTAAAAATTTGCGCCCGCAGCCTCCAGTGGATGAAGCGAAAGCGGATAGCTAATAACGTATTGTTGTAACGGAGTGGAATTCTTATTGCGAAAATGTAAATAACGAACTCAATATTTGTTATTTCAGAATGGCTGCGCATTCTGGCTATCTTGGTTCCAGCCCAACTATCAGGCATCGAATCAGGAGAAAACCAGAATGAGCAGACAAATCAAATTAGGTGCTTTTCTTCCCGGCGGCGGCCAGCATATTGCGGCATGGCGTCATCCGGATCAGCCTGCCGACGGCGCAACCAGTTTTGAATTCCACAAACAACTGGCGCAAACCGCCGAACGCGGGCTGTTTGATGCTTACTTCCTGGCCGATGGCCTGGCGATTCCGGCTTCTGGCGTGACCGATGGCGGCACCGCCAAGGTGGCCGGTTTTGAACCGGTGACGCTGTTTTCCGCGCTGGCCCCGCTGACCAACAATATCGGCTTTATCGCGACTGCCTCGACCACTTATGAAGAGCCGTACAACCTGGCGCGCAAGTTTGCCTCGCTGGATTTAATCTCCGGCGGCCGTGCAGGCTGGAACGTCGTGACCACGGCGACGGAGGCTGCGGCGCATAACTTCAACCTCGATACTCAGCATCCGCACGAATATCGCTATCAGCGGGCGAAAGAGCACGTTGAAGTGGTCAAAAAGCTGTGGGACAGCTTCGAGGATGACGCGTTCCTGCGCGATAAAGCCTCCGGCCAGTTCTTTGATCGCAATAAAGTGCACGACACGAATCACGTCGGCAAATTCTTTAAAGTTCGCGGGCCACTGAATGTGCCGCGTTCTCCTCAGGGCCAGCCGGTGATCGTGCAGGCCGGGCAATCTGAAAGCGGACGTGCGCTGGCGGCTGCCACCGCCGAAGTCATTTTCACCTCACACCAGCATCTGGAGACGGCGCAGGCCTTCTATCGCGATATTAAATCTCGCGCCAGAGCAGCAGGCCGCAACCCGGATCACGTGCTGATCATGCCCGGTGTCGCGCCGTTTATTGGCCGTACCGAAGAAGAGGCCAAAGAGAAATACCACAAGCTGACTTCGCTTATCGTCGAAGCCGACGGCATTGCGCTACTGAACGGCCTGGCCGGTGGGGGGATCGACCTGGGTAAATTCGATCCTGATGGCCCGCTGCCGCCGCTGCCGGTAACCGAAGGGATGAAATCGCGTCCGGAACTGATCCGCCAGATCGCCGACGAAAACAACTTCACCATTCGCCAACTCTACCAGTGGGTTGCGACCGCGCGCGGGCACTTTACCGTGGTAGGAAGCGCGGAGCAGGTGGCCGACACGCTGCAGGCGTGGTTTGAGAACGAGGCCGCAGATGGTTTCAACGTGTTGCCGCCGTGGCTGCCGGGCGGGCTGGATGACTTTATCGAGCTGGTGGTGCCTATTCTGCAAAAACGCGGCCTGTTCCGTACCCAGTATGAAGGCAAAACGCTGCGCGAAAACCTGGGGCTGCCGTTTGCCGATAACCGCTACAGCGCTGCGCGCAATGCCAAAGTGGCTTGAGGAGGATCTATGTTCTATTCCACCACCCGAATTCGCCTGAAGGCTCGCCAGACAACCGCGCCCGCCTACCGGCAATGGTATCAGCGCAGCCTGTCGCTGATTGCTCGCTACGGCCTGCTGGTGCTGTTTTTTGCCGGCTGGCAAATCGCCAGCACCGCAGGCTGGCTTAACGCAGCGGTGATCCCGCCGCTGGATAAAATCTTTGCCGCGCTGTGGAACGGTATTACTCAGGGCGCACTGCTGGGTGACATCACCATCAGTTTACAGCGCGCCGGGTTAGCCTTTGCCGCCGCTATCGTGGTGGGGATTCCGCTGGGGCTGTTTATGGGACAAATACGCCCGCTGGAGCAGGCGCTGGATCCTATCTTACAGCTCTTCCGCCAGACCTCGGCGCTGGCGCTGTATCCCATCTTTATCCTGCTGCTGGGCCTGGGCGAAACGTCAAAAGTGTTCGTTATCTTTTGGGCGGCGCTGTTCCCGATTCTGCTGTCGATCATTAGCGGTGTGAAAGAGGTGGATGGCAAGCTGCTGGAGATGGCGCGAACCTTTGGCGCCGGACGACTGACGCTGTTTTACCGGGTGATTGTTCCTGCCTCGGTGCCGTCCATCTTTGTTGGGCTGCGTCTTTCCGCGACGACCGCGCTGCTGCTGCTGATTGCCGCAGAAATGATTGGCGCGAATCAGGGGATCGGTTTCCGGGTGATGAATGCGCAATATAACTTCCAAATACCGATGATGTTTGCGGCGATATTCCTGCTGGCGTTTGCCGGGCTATTAGCGAACGCCATTCTGGTCCTGTTGCAGCGTCGTCTGTGTCGCTGGAACTCACGTAACCATTAATTTTGCACGTTATTTTGCGTTTTTAAATTTAGCCTGATGGGAATTTCAATAATGAAAAAACAGATCTCTTTTGTGTGGGTGGCGATACTTTTCCTCTTTGGCATCAGCACATCAGTGCGGGCTCAGGAAGCGGTCACGATGCGCTATATGGCGAGCTACGGCGGTATTTCCGCCCACGAATTAGCCGACGCGCTGGGTTATTTTAAGGATACCGGGGTGTCGATCAAAAATGCCGGTTATGCCAGCGGTGGCCCGGAGTCTTTATTTGCGCTGGCATCGAACAGCATTGATATCGGATCGGCAGCCACGCCGGCGGTGATTAACGCCATTGCTAACGGTAACGATTTTGTCGCCGCTTACCCTACCAACGGTATTAACGAGACCACCAAATCTATCTTCTACGTGAAGGAAGATAGCCCGATTAAATCGATCAAAGATTTAGCCGGAAAAAGCGTGGCGGTGAATACCCTGGGAGCGCACCTGGATTACACGTTACGCGAGGCGCTGCGTCAGGCCCATCTGCCGGAAAACGCGGCGAAACCGGTGGTCGTGCCGGGCCCGCAGCTGGAACAAACTTTACGCTCTGGTCAGGTCGACGTTGCGGCATTTGGCTACTGGCAAACCACTTTTGAAGGGTCGGCGCGCAGCCACGGCGGCCTGCGTCCAATCTTCAACGATGCCGACGTACTCGGGCCGATTGCCGGCGGCTTCACGGTGCTGCGTGCTGACTTCGTTAAGCAGCACCCTGATGCGGCGCGCATCTTCGTGGTGGAGTCGGCGCGTGCCCTGGACTACGCTCGCGACAATCCGGAAAAAGTGCGCGAAATTATGGCCAAAATCCTTAAGGAACGCGGTGAGAACCCGGAGGTCGCGAAGTACTTTACCGGCTACGGCGTGCGTAAAGGCGGCCAGTCTGAACCACACGACGTGCAGTTCTGGCTGGATATCCTCGAGCGTGATGGCGTGCTGAAAAAAGGTCAGCTCAAGGCCTCTAATATTTTGCTGAAAACGGAAGGTGTGTGATGACTGCGACACTTCAGACGCCACGCGGCGATATTTCGATTCGTAGCTTACGCAAAACGTTCTCGCTGGAAGGTAAACCGTTCGACGTTTTCCGCGACCTGAACTTACAGATTGAGAGCGGGCAGAGCATTGCCATCGTTGGGCCGAGCGGCTGCGGGAAAACCACGCTGCTGCGTATTCTGGCGGGGCTGGAAACGCCGGATGCGGGCGACGTGGTGATTGACGGTCAGGCGGTGCATGGCATGAGCCGCGAGCGCGCGGTGATTTTCCAGGAGCCACGCCTGCTGCCATGGCTGACGGTGCTGGAGAATGTCAGCTTCAGCCTCGACGTACAGGGCGTGCCGCGCAAGCAGGCCAGAGCGCGGGCGAAAGAGGCGATTGAGCTGGTGGGCCTCAGCCACTGCGAGCAGGCGCTACCGAACCAGCTTTCCGGCGGCATGGCTCAGCGTGTGGGAATTGCCCGCGCCCTGACCATTCAGCCAGAAATTCTGCTGCTGGATGAACCGCTGGGCGCGCTGGATGCGATGACTAAAATCACCATGCAGGAAGAACTGGTCCGTATTCGTGATGCGGAAAAGATGACGATGGTGCTGGTGACGCACGATCTGGAAGAGGCGATTTATCTCGCTGACCGGGTGCTGATTCTGCCGAAAATTAAGGGCGACCCGATTCGCACTATTGAAGTTTCGCTGCCACGCCCGCGCGAACGTAGCAGCACAGAGTTCGTCGTCCTGCGTCAGCAATTAATGGCTGAGTTTGGTCTGCATTAATTATTGTTTGTAATATGCG
>NZ_JANEWH010000166.1:0-8866 GCF_028069715.1 Kluyvera sp. Awk 3
TATATTAACTGTGTCGTTTTTTGAAAGTCCTGATTGTAAAAATTAAGTAGATTTAATCCACATGAAAATGTGGTTCACCAGCACTATGCGGATAAAGCAAGTGTTGGTGATATCTATTCACTTTTGCAGGAATGAACAAAGATGCAATTAATTAAATGGGCTTGGGCTATTGGCTTGACGACCACCGTATTCACCGGTTATGTGCAGGCAGGAGATCAGGGCCATGGTAAGGTTACATTTACCGGAGCAATTATTGATGCCCCATGTTCAATCACTCCCGATAGCATTGAGCAAACAGTCGATCTTGGCGAAATTTCTAACAAAGCCCTGATGAATGGGGGAAAATCACGTCCACGACCATTTGATATCAAATTGGAAAGTTGCGATCTCTCCGGACTCACAGATAAAACGGTCACCATCACCTTCACCGGCTCAGAGTCCAGTGCCCAGCCGGGCTACCTGGCGCTGGTTGGCACCGCCAAAGGCGCGGCAATCGCCATTACCAATGATGAAGGTACCAATATTCCACTCGGAACACCCAGCACGGCAACGAAAACTCAGCAAGGGGATAACACCCTGACCTATGCCGCTTATTTGCAGGGCAATGGTGCCTCTTCGTCCGTTGTGCCGGGCGACTTTTCCTCGGTTGCTAATTTTACCCTGGCCTACCAGTAAGCCGAGTCTGGCCTTACGCATTTTCGGTACGGTTTTTATATGCGGGGTACCTATGAAATGTAGTGCTTCATTTGTCACGCCTTTGCGGCTGCTGTGGTTAACACTGCCATTTTTCTCCGCGAGCGTACTGGCGACCTCCGTTGGGGATCAGGGGCATGGAAAGGTCAGCATGCAGGGGGCAATCATCGATACGCCCTGTGCGATTAAGGTCGATAGCCGGGATCAGGTTATCGACCTTATCACCTTGCCGTTGGACCAAATTATCAGCACCGGTGTTGGACCGTCGAAGTCGTTCAGTATTCACCTCGAGAACTGCGCGCTGGAGCCGATGTTGCCAAACCATCCTGACTGGTCACATTTTAGCGTCACTTTCGATGGCGCTATCACTGATGGAACATTGTTTGCCTTGGGTGGTGAGGCCCGTGGAATTGGTCTCGAAATTATGGATGCGGCGGGAAACCGTATGTTACCGGGTATCGCTTCTTCTGAAAGGCAGATAATGCCTGGCGCCATGCGTCTTGATTACAGTCTACGTCTGGTGGGTAACCATCAAAAACTGCGGGCTGGTGCCTATCAGACGACGGTGCGTTTTAAACTGGATTATTTTTGATGAGGCAAGTTTTTAACTACTCAGGGATTGCGCTGCTGGTTGCGCTGGCTATACAGGGAGCGCCGAGCCTGGTATATGCGGCGGAAGCTATCCAGTTCAATACCGACGTGCTGGATGTTGGTGACCGGGCGAAAATAGATCTCAGCCAGTTTTCTCGCGCCGGTTTTATCATGCCGGGAAAGTACCATATGGTCGTGCGTCTGAATAAGACCGAGTTGCCTGAACAGCCGCTGAATTTTTTCGCGCCGGATGATGACCCAAAGGGGAGTGAGGTTTGCCTGACCCCGGATCTGGTCGTGCAGCTAGAACTTAAATCTTCCGTGAAGAACTCGCTCACATGGTGGCATCACGATACCTGCTTACAGTTGGTCAGTTTGCCTGGTGCCAGCGTCCGCGCGGATCTTGGTAGTAACACGCTATATCTGAGCATTCCCCAGGCGTATCTGGAGTATACCGCTGAGAACTGGGATCCTCCCGGAAGTTGGGATGAAGGAATCGGTGGGGCGATTTTCGATTATAACCTCAACGGACAATCCTCTCGCTATGCGGTGGGAAACCGTCGTGAGACGAAGTCACTGACCGGTAATGGGACGACCGGTTTTAACCTCGGCAGCTGGCGTGTACGCGCCGACTGGCAAGGGCGCTATAGCCATAGTGATGGAATGAACAAGGACGAACAACGTGAGTGGGCGTGGAGTCGATATTACGCATGGCGAGCTCTACCTACGCTTAAGGCGAAACTGATGTTAGGCGAAAACTATCTTAACTCAGGATTGTTTGACAGTTTCCGCTATACGGGAAGTAGCCTGGAGTCGGATGACACCATGCTGCCGCCAAATCTCCGCGGCTATGCGCCGGAGGTGGTTGGTGTCGCCAGAACTAACGCTAAAGTCACCATCAGCCAGCAGGGGCGCGTGCTCCACGAAACCACCGTCGCGGCGGGGCCGTTTCGTATTCAGGATCTGAATACGGCGGTCTCCGGCACGTTGGATGTGGCAATCCAGGAACAGGATGGCAGCGTACGCAGTTTCCAGGTGGATACCGCCAATATTCCCTATCTGACACGGCCGGGAATGGTGCGTTACAAACTGGCAATGGGTAAACCGTCGGACTACCGTCACAACAGCCTGGGACCGGGATTTGTGACGGGGGAATTTTCGTGGGGTGTGAACAACGGTTGGTCACTGTACGGCGGTAGCCTGCTGGCGGGCGAATATAACGCGCTGTCAGCGGGGATCGGACGCGACCTGCTGGCTTTAGGTGCGATCTCATTTGATTTGACGGAATCTCATGCCGTACTGCCGCACGCGGGCAGTAAAACGGGTGGATCCTGGCGTCTTAGTTACTCTAAACGCTTTGACGAATATGACAGCCAGGTCACTTTTGCGGGCTATCGATTTTCGCAGCGTAATTTTATGAATATGTCTGAGTTCCTCAACGCGCGCTATCACGGCATTGCGGGTAATAACAACAAGGAGCTTTACACCATTGCCTTCAATAAACAGTTTCGGCAGATCGGGCTAAGTGCCTACATGAACTATAGCCACCAGACCTACTGGGACCGACCAGATAACGAAACCTACAATTTCTCGGTATCACGCTTTTTTGATGTCGGGCAATTGAAAAACCTGGGTCTGAATTTCTCCGCCTACCGCACCTTTTTTAACCATACCCGTGACGATGGCGCTTACCTTAGTCTCTCGGTGCCGTGGGGAAATGGCGGAACCTTTAACGTCGATAGCCAGGCGGGAAGTTCAGGCAATGGCGCAACGGTGGGTTATTTCAACAGCATTGATCTGAACAACAGCTATCGACTTAAAGCCGGTGTTGCTCAGCAGGGACGGGGAACCAGTAGCGCGTATTTTACCCATAAAGGTGATGTCGCGGAACTCTCGGTTAATACAAGCTACGAACAGGGACACTATCGTTCATGGGGCGGTGCCATCCAGGGGGGGGTTACGGCCACAGCGCAAGGGATGGCGATGCACCGGGTAAGCAGTATGGGCGGGACGCGCATGATGGTGGATACCGCTGGCATAGCCGGGGTACCCATTCGCGGCTACGGTGCGGGAACGCAGACGAACCGTTTTGGCAAGGCAGTGGTCGCGGATATCAACAAAGGCTACCGCAGCAGCGTCAGCGTGGATGTTAACGATCTTGCCGATAACGTGGAAGCCACGCGATCGGTCGTGCAGGGAACGCTAACGGAAGGGGCTATCGGCTATCGCCGTTTTGGCATGATCGCCGGACACAAATCCATGGTGCGATTGCGTCTTACGGACGGCAGTGCGGTGCCATTTGGCGCGGTGGTGGTCAGCCATCACGAAAGCCAGGCAGGGATCGTTGACGATGATGGAATGGTGTGGCTAACGGGGATGGTGGCAGGAGAGAGCATGCGGGTGATGTGGGATGGGCAAACGCAGTGCGCAATCATGCTGCCAAAACCCTTACCGACAACTACCCGTATTCTACCGTTAACTTGCTCACCGCAAATTTAACACCTCAACTCTCCGCAGCCGTGGAGACAACATGCGGCCCGGCGTATTTATGGCGGGCCAATAACAGCGAGTATCTCTGTATGAAATATCATTTATTACCCACGATGGCTGGCGCGGCTCTGACTTGCGCACTGATAAGCCACGGTTCTCAGGCTGCCGTCACGCTCGATCGCACTCGAGCGGTGTTTAACGGTGCAAACAAGTCAATGAGTTTGAACATCACCAATCAAAACAAAGCATTGCCATATCTGGCACAGGCGTGGATTGAAGATGAATCGGGAAACAAAATCAGCGGCCCGATTGCGGCGTTACCGCCATTGCAGCGGGTAGAATCAATGGCTAAAGGGCAGGTGAAGCTGCAGCTGACTGATGATGCACAATCGCTACCGCAGGATAGAGAGTCAATTTTTTATTTTAATCTAAGGGAAATCCCGCCTAAGAGCAGCAAAGCAAATACCCTTCAGATTGCGTTGCAAACGCGAATTAAACTGTTTTATCGCCCCGCTGCGCTACAGCTCAACCGTGGCAACGCCCATGATCTTTGGCAGAAAAAACTGGTGTTAACCCGCCAGGGTGAGGGCTATCGCGTCAGTAATCCCAGTCCTTACTATGTGACGCTGGCCGCCGCTTTCAAACAGCCTGACGGTAAACCTGTTTCGGGATTCGACCCGGTAATGATTGCGCCTTTCAGCGAATCACCGCTCACCGTGAAGGCAGGTGCGTTAGGTGATAAACCGGTCTTGACCTGGATTAACGATTATGGCGGTCGGCCAAAGCTGATATTTAGCTGTCAGCACGATATTTGTCGGGTTGTGGACAGTAAGGCCGGATAAGTGCCATGACGATGATTGAAACGATGAATGGCGCAGGATGGCGGATGGTGCAGGCGAGAAAAGTTTTCGCGATGTTGCTTGTTGCCGGCACCGTCGGTCTGCCATCTGTGGCTTGCGCCGATCCGGACAACTGGAAGGTGGAAGGAGAACACGGCGAGTTGCACGTTTACGGCGAGTTTGTCGAGGGCGCCTGCCGTCTCGATATGGCCTCGCAAAATCAGGAGGTCACGTTGGGGCGGATCCCGGCGCAGGTTCTGAGCAAGGTCGGGGCCCGCAGTGAGGCGATAGCTTTCGTTTTGCGCCTGCGCGACTGCGTTCATGTTGGTGGCAATATGCTCGACCAACGTACGGGCAATCACCTTTGGGATCGTTATCAGCCTATGGTCAGCGTGACGTTTGTCGCCCCTGCGGATGCCGATACGCCTGAGCTTATTAAAGTCGAGGGCATCACCGGAATGGGGCTACGTATGACTGATAGTGCGGGTCGCAATGTTCGTCTTGGGCAACGCGGCGCGCCACAGTTCGTCACCCCGGGGAACGATGCGTTGATTTACCGCGTTCAGGCGGAAAGGACGGCGCAGGCGCTAATGTCGGGCGAATGGCGCGCAACGGTGGGGTTCGAGCTGAATTATGACTGAGGAACGCTTTATGAAGTCTCTGACTCACAGCGTGGCCGCGATGACGCTGCTCGTGGCCGCTAACTCGGCTGCCGGGCCGGGCTCCAGCAATGTAAATATCAGTCTGACCGGCGAGGTCATCGCGACCGCGTCCTGCAGTTTTTCTAATGGCGACCCCATTAAAGTCGAATTCGGCGATGTTTATATCAATGAGATCGTTGGAACGACCTATCGCCAGATGATCCCCTATCAGGTGAACTGTAAAGGTGATCCGGATGGTAAAACCCTGCAGATGCAGGTTGCTGGTACCTCGGCGGACGGTGATAACAGCAAGCTTAAAACGGATGCCAACGGCCTGACGATAAAATTGCAAAATGGCAGTGTGACTTTACCGCTTAACCAATGGTTTGACTTTAATAATGCCAGCCCACCTACGTTGTATGCGGTGCTGGAAAAACAAAACGGCGCCCGGTTTCAGGATGGTCAAGCGTTTAACGCTACGGCAACCCTGAAGGTGGCTTATAACTAAGGCGAACAGGATGAACTATTCCATTATCAGCCGACAATCTCTGTGCGTTGCACTTTTTTTAGTTGCCCTTTGCGGCACCGGGCCGGTTCTCGCCGTGGCGACGGGAGACAGCCGTGATATCGCATTTCATGGCACCTTGAGAATCCACCCCTGTCATATCAACAACGATCGTGACCTGAGTATTCATTTTGACAATGTGGGTATTCATAAGGTGGACGGGCAGCGTTACAAACAGACTATTGGTTACCAACTGGTCTGCGATGATGTCGACCCGATGTGGCGTTTGACCATGATAGTGAAAGGCAACGCCACGTCGTTTGACGCCAGCGCGCTGAGCACCAATGCCACAGGGCTGGGAATCCAAATTCGTCAGAACGGCCAACCATTTGAGCTCAACAAAGCGTTGGATATCACCTATCAGAACCCGCCTACGCTCGAAGCCGTGCCGGTAAAAGATCCCAACGTTAGCGAGCTGACTGAAGGCGCGTTCAGCGCAACCGCAACCCTGCTGGCGGAATATCTATAAGGAGAGTGGCATGAATAACATCAGCAAGCGGCGCATCGTGCTCGGCATATTACTCCTGAGCGCGGCGCAGGGAGTTGTGGCTGCCGGAGGTGGAGTAAAAGAGGTCAGTAATAATCTGCACTTTGATGGCCAATTGGTTGCCGATCCTTGCGAACTTGACCCAACCTCTACTGCAATTACCCTTGATTTCGGCACGGTGATAGATACCTACCTTTATTTGCACACCCGCACACATGCGCAGCCGTTTGTCATCAAACTTAAAGAGTGTGATCTCACGCTGGGCAACCAGGTTGAAGTGACGTTTAAGGGCACCGAGAGCACGGAGCTTCCAGGTCTGTTAGCCGTAGCTTCGCCTACCGATAGCGGGTTGGCCATCGGAATGTCGCTGCCTGACGGTACGCCATTGCCTTTTAATAAAACGATACCTGCGTTTTCTCTTCATAGCGGTAATAGTGAGCTGGAGCTTAATGGCTACGTGATGGGTGAACCTGGTGCGTTGGCAAATCGCACTTTGCGTCGTGGCGTATTCAGCGCGTTGGCGACTTTTGAGCTTAATTATCCCTAGGAAAGATCAAATGAAAACAACATTGCCTTTGCTGGCATTTTTGCTGCTTCAAAGTGCGGCTGCATCGGCCTACGAGTGTGCTTCGATAGGTTGGCACGGTGGTGACGCTGATATCCATGTTAACATCAGTTCAGATGTCAGCACCGGGAAAAACAGAATTATCGATCTCGCCCCACAAATTACCTGTACAAATACGGCAGGACAGAAAGGATGGATAGATACCATGTGGCTGGGGAGTGATGGGGTAAAACTTGATAGTACTATTTTTAAAAATCTTAAATATGGTGTGTTGATCTCAGGTGTGGATCATCCGTCGCCGGTATCAGAGACGAAAATTTTCGATCTCGACGACGGCGAATCAAGACAATTGCCCGTCGTACTCTATTTTGAATTAACCTCGCTGGGTGAGGAACTTCATATCAAGTCCGGTGATAAACTCGGTAGCATACGATTCGTGCAAACGAATAATCACGGCGAGCGTCATAACTATACCTGGAAGTTCTTTGCGGCGAATGATGCAGATATTAATACCGCTACTTGTAAAGTTTTATCCGGTTCAACTTTTAATGTAGATTTGGGGCAGATAGAACGTGGCGATATTGTCTCTGGCGGCACATCATCACAAACTATAAATAAAGATTTCAACATTGTTTGTGATGCCGCACATACTGTAGATTTTGATGTCAGAATGAGCCTGGTATCTCCTGCGTGGAATAATAAGGCGATTCGAACCAGCAATGATAATCTGGGGGTGGAAATGCGCTGGAATGGCCAGACGGTCAGCGACGGTGTGAGTCAGAAGTTAAGTGTGACGAACGGTAGCGCGACTGTGCCATTAAGTTTTACGCCAGTTAAGCCGGCCTCACTGAGTTTTGATGATATTGCAACGGGGGCATTTACTGCTTCGGCTACCTTAATTTTGACGCAGTATTAATAGGCTCAATAGCGTTTTTTGATAGAGAACATTCTGTTCCCTGTGTTAGATTTTAACCATGGATTGAGTCGGAGGTAATGATAATTTATGTTATCAATACAACTCCGGGTAAAGGTAACCACTCATGTAGCATGAGGATATTGCTTTTGGGCGAACAGGGACGTTCGCAATTCCATATGATTATTTCTCTACAATACGGTGATATGGGACAGCAGAGTTTATTATTCTACTGATGTGTTTTCTGTTGCTGAGCTAGTCAAACTAAAAATAAACAAAAATGGATTAGGATGTGAAAATTCTTTCGAGGGATACTTATTTCATTTCTGGGATGACGAACATTATTAAGCGGATGCCAGTTTTCAATACTGATGATCTTATCGTTTTCGATACCGGGCAGCACTATGTTTATATCTTTCACTCCGCTGAGTTACAGAAACATAAGATATCAGACCCATATCGTGCATTGCTGTACTTTTGTGATTATCGGATCATGCGTGATGCGCCAGTAAAGGAATATATTCAATGCTTGTTAACCGAAGAGACGAATAAGGAGCTAATCCCGAGTTTAAGCGGCAGAGAAGAATGGGTCATTAAGATATTGTTTGGCGAAGCTGATGCAGACGAATTGAGCGAGCGGTTGTGTATTAGCAGAAAAACGTTCAGTGCGCACAAAGTTAAAGTTTTACGTAAGTTTGGGGTCAAGAATTTGAATCTGCTTCATTCGTTGCTACAGACATGGACGGAACACTGGCCTTACATTCAATCAGAGCTTCACTGTGAAGCGACATAAACATGTCCTCAAGCCATGAGGAAAATCTATTTCTCAGTTTTCGTCTATAAAAAATCCACGCAATTGCGTGGATTTTAGCCTTCCAATTCTAAGTCAGATTTTGTCAGCAATTCGGTGAGTGTTCTTTATGCGCCCACGAGTAGCCTGGCCAGTCAAAGCCGTCAGGCTGGTTGTTGTGCCGTGGCGTGGTGAGCACGTCCAGGGCATCTGCCCGCGTGCGTACCGTGGCATTCCTGTAATAAGATATTATCGGTGCCATAAGCCGTGTATAATTAGAGAGTTAATCTAT
>NZ_JANEWH010000167.1:0-8781 GCF_028069715.1 Kluyvera sp. Awk 3
GTGTTATATGCTGTTGCTACTTCGAAGTGAGTATTAAGGGTTCTACCAGGAGAGGTATTGTTCAGTATCAATGAGGATATAAAAAAAGCGCCTTTCGGCGCTTTTTCGGATGAAACTATCAGGGAATTAACCGATATATTCCAGACCGTTCATGTAAGGACGCAGTACTTCAGGTACTTCGATACGACCATCTGCCTGCTGGTAGTTTTCCAGCACCGCAACCAGCGTACGCCCTACCGCCAGGCCAGAGCCGTTGAGGGTATGGACCAGACGGGTTTTCTTATCGGACTTACTGCGGCAGCGAGCCTGCATGCGGCGCGCCTGGAAATCCCAGACGTTCGAGCATGAAGAGATCTCACGGTAGGTGTTCTGCGCCGGAACCCAGACTTCGAGGTCGTAGGTTTTGCAGGCGCCGAAGCCCATATCGCCGGTGCAGAGGATGATTTTACGGTACGGCAGGCCCAGCAGCTGCAGGACTTTTTCCGCGTGACCGGTCATCTCTTCCAGCGCCGCCATGGAGTCTTCCGGACGCACGATCTGCACCATTTCAACTTTGTCGAACTGGTGCATACGGATCAAACCACGGGTATCACGACCGTAAGAACCCGCTTCAGAGCGGAAGCACGGCGTGTGCGCGGTCATTTTGATCGGCAGATCGTCTTCGTCGATGATTTCATCGCGAACCAGGTTGGTCAGCGGCACTTCCGCAGTCGGGATCAGCGCGTAGTTGCTGCTGTCGGCTTCTTCTTCCAGCGGACGAGTATGGAACAGGTCGCCGGCAAATTTCGGCAACTGCCCGGTACCGTACAGGGTGTCCTGGTTTACCAGGTACGGCACATAGTTTTCGCTATAGCCGTGCTGTTCGGTGTGCAGGTCCAGCATGAACTGCGACAGCGCGCGGTGCATACGCGCGATCTGACCTTTCATCACAACGAAACGTGAACCGGTCAGCTTAACGGCGGCAGCAAAGTCCAGACCGCTGTGCATTTCGCCCAGTGTGACGTGATCGCGGATTTCGAAATCGAATTCGCGCGGCGTGCCCCAGCGGCTGACTTCAACGTTGTCGTTTTCGTCACGGCCAACCGGCGCGTCGTCGTGCGGAATGTTCGGGATGGTCAGCGCGATATCGCGAATCTCTGCCAGCAGAACGTCCAGTTCAGATTTCGCGGCATCAAGTTGTTCGCCAAGCTTGTTCACTTCCAGGCGTAAAGGCTCAATATCTTCCCCGCGTGCTTTCGCCTGGCCGATGGATTTCGATCGCGAGTTACGCTCTGCCTGCAGATTTTCAGTTTCTACCTGCAGCACTTTGCGACGCTCTTCAAGAGCGCGAAGTTTATCTACATCCAGCTTAAAGCCCCGGCGTGCCAGTTTTTCTGCGACTGCGTCTGGCTCTGTACGCAGCAGATTGGGATCGAGCATGCTTATCCTATGCTTATCGAATTGAAAGTGGAGTATGCGACCACAGCCCGTGGTCGCAGAGGTACGTTGACAACATTACCGCAACGACTGCACTAGCGGTAGCGTTTTGTGCGGCTATTTTGATCCTGTTCAGCGAGCCAGGCGAGCTTTTCGCCAATCTTGCCTTCAAGACCCCGATTCGTCGGGTGATAGTAGCGAGTTTGCGCCATTTCACTGGGGAAATATTCTTCGCCGGCGGCGTAAGCGTTAGGTTCGTCGTGGGCGTAGCGATACTCCTGACCATAGCCCATCTCTTTCATCAGCTTAGTTGGCGCATTACGCAGATGAACCGGCACATCGTAATCCGGACGTTCACGGGCGTCTGCCATCGCCGCTTTAAACGCGGTGTAGACGGCGTTGCTTTTCGGCGCGCAGGCAAGATAAACGATGGCCTGCGCAATCGCCCGTTCCCCTTCGGCCGGGCCGACGCGCGTAAAACAGTCCCAGGCGGAGATAGCCACCTGCATGGCGCGCGGGTCGGCGTTGCCCACATCCTCTGAGGCAATCGCCAGGCAACGCCGCGCCACGTATAGCGGGTCGCCGCCGGCGCTGATGATGCGCGCATACCAGTACAGCGCGGCATCCGGCGCGCTGCCGCGTACCGATTTATGTAGCGCGGAAATCAGATCGTAAAAACGGTCGCCTTTGTTATCAAAACGCGCGCTGCGCTCGCCAGCTATTTCAGTCAGCAACTGTGGCTGTAGTACGCGCTTACCCGCGTCATCAAGCTCGGCCATATCGGCCATCATTTCCAGGGTATTGAGCGCCCGACGCGCATCACCATTCACCAGTTCGGCAATCGCGCGGCGAGTTTCGTCTGGCAGGATGATATCCTGACCGCCGTAACCTCGTTCGCTATCTTCCATCGCCTGAGTAAGCACTTGCTCAATATCTTCGGTGGTGAGCGACTTCAGCAAATAAACGCGGGCGCGGGAAAGCAGCGCCGAGTTTAATTCGAAGGATGGGTTTTCGGTGGTCGCACCGATGAAGGTAATGGTGCCGTCTTCGATATGCGGCAGGAACGCATCCTGCTGGCTTTTATTGAAGCGGTGAACTTCATCGACGAAGAGAATTGTGCGCCGCCCGGCATTACGATTCTGCCGCGCGCGCTCGATGGCCTCGCGAATCTCTTTCACCCCGGAGGTGACGGCTGAAATTCGTTCCACGTCGGCGTTGGCATAGCGAGCAATCACTTCCGCCAGCGTGGTCTTGCCGGTGCCTGGCGGCCCCCACAGAATCATCGAATGCAGATGACCGGCCTCGATGGCGCGGGGCAGCGGTTTACCGGCCGCCAGCAGATGCTGTTGGCCGATATACTGCGCTAAGTTTTCTGGCCGCATACGCGCGGCCAGAGGTTGAAAGGTATTATCTGAAAAATCGAGCGACAGGTTGCCCACGCATGCCTCTTATTTACGCTGGTCGTCCACCGTCACGCCCTGCGGCGGTGTAAAGGTGAATTTGGACGCGTCCACCGAACCGTTCTGCTGCGATTTCAGCTGATAGCTGCTGCGCTGATCGTCCTGCTCGATGGCGCTGAACTGATGGATAGTGCCATCGCGTCCGACGTTAATGGTAAATTTCTTCAGGTTGCCGTTGCTGCCGCGCGGCGTCAGCACAAAATCATCGCCGGTTTGCTGGATATTGTACTGCTGCCAGTCGCTGGCCTGGTTACGGGCAATCAGCATAAACGGCGTGTTGCCGGTGGCATCTTTCAGCCAGGTCGCGGTCGCCTGCTCAACAAACGGGTTATAGAACCACAGGGTTTTGCCGTCGGAAACCAGAATACTTTCATCCGGCTGGGTCATATGCCAGTTAAACAGATTCGGACGTTTTACCCACAGATCGCCCTGACCTTCCTGTACCGCGTTGCCGCTACCGTCCGTCACCTTCTGGGTGAAGCTGGCGTGGAAACTGCTGACTTTGTCAAGACGACTTTTCAGGTCACCGGCGGCGTCAGCCCATACGCTGCTGACAACAAAGCTGGAAAGTAATGCACACGTGATCGCTGCTTTTTTCATTGTTATTCCTTAAATAGCCTCATGCTCCCGCCAGGAGAGCTTCTATCACTCACTCTAAGACTTCATCCTGAGCGGCGACAGAAGAAAATACTGAATTTTGACTTATTTACCCATCTTTGCAATCAGTCGAACGGTGGCGGTGCCAGCACCTCACGGTTGCCGTTATGCCCCTGTTCACTGACGATTCCCTGCGCTTCCATCTGTTCGATGATACGCGCCGCACGGTTGTAGCCGATGCGGAACTGACGCTGCACGCCGGAGATAGATGCTTTACGTTTCTGGGTCACAAAATTCACCGCCTGGTCGAACAACGGATCCAGCTCTTCGCCCCCCTCGAAGCCGCCGCCGCCGCCTTCGCTTTCGCTATCGGAGGTGATGCCGTCGATGTACTGCGGACGACCGCGCGCTTTCCAGTCCTGAACCACCGCATGAACTTCCTGGTCGCGTACAAACGCGCCGTGGACACGTATCGGGGTATTCGAGTTCGGGGCCGCATAAAGCATATCCCCCATCCCCAGCAGCGATTCCGCGCCGCCCTGATCGAGAATGGTACGGGAGTCAATTTTACTGGAAACCGTAAACGCAATACGGGTTGGGATGTTGGCCTTGATAAGGCCGGTAATCACATCCACCGACGGACGCTGGGTCGCCAGCACCAGGTGGATCCCCGCCGCACGCGCTTTCTGCGCCAGGCGCGCAATCAGCTCTTCGACCTTTTTACCAACGGTCATCATCAGGTCGGCGAATTCATCCACCAGCACGACGATGTAAGGCAGTTTCTCCAGCACCGGATGGGTGGCGTCCATGCTATCGCCCGGCTTCCAGTAAGGATCCGGGATCGGACGGCCCATGCGCGCGGCTTCGGCGATCTTATCGTTATAGCCCGCCAGGTTACGGACACCCAGCGCCGACATCAGCTTGTAGCGGCGTTCCATCTCGTTGACGCTCCAGCGCAAGGCGTTGGCGGCGTCTTTCATGTCGGTAACCACTTCCGTCAGCAGGTGCGGGATCCCTTCGTAAACCGACAGTTCCAACATTTTCGGGTCGATCATGATGAATCGCACGTCTTCCGGCTGCGCTTTGTACAGCATACTGAGGATCATGGCGTTCACGCCGACAGACTTACCAGAGCCGGTGGTACCCGCCACCAGCAGGTGTGGCATCTTACCGAGATCGGCCACCACGGGCTCACCGGCGATATCTTTACCCAGCACCACGGTCAGCGGCGACGGGTTATCGCGGAATTTATCGCAGTCCAGCACTTCACGCAGGTAAACGGTCTGACGTTTCTTGTTTGGCAGTTCCAGACCCACGTACGGCTTGCCAGGGATAACTTCCACCACGCGCACCGCCACGGTCGACAGAGAACGTGCCAGATCGCGAGAAAGGTTAGAGATTCGCGCGGCCTTAACGCCCGGCGCCAGATTCAGCTCGAAGCGAGTGATAACCGGGCCCGGTGAGTAGTTCACGACGTCAGCTTTGATACGGTAATCCGCCAGACGCGTTTCCACCAGGCGCGCCATCTGCTCCAGCGCGAAGGTATCGACCGGCTCAACTTCCGTTGGCGGCGGCGTTAACAGATCCAGCGACGGCAGCGGCGTAGTCGGTTTTTGCAACGGACGGTCGTCGCCATTACGCATCAACAGCGGGTGAATCAGGCTCTCCTGCGGCGGCGTGGCAGGCTGTTGCGGCGGCGCGTACTGCGGTTGCTGCTGCGGCTGCGCATACTGCGGCTGTTGTGGCTGTTGTGGCTGATGATAGCCTTGCGCATGCTGAGGCGGCTGCTGTTGATATTGCTGCGGCTGCGGTGCCTCAGGCTCCGGCATCACGCTTGGGGTAAACAGCGGCGCTTTGGGCGCATCATCAACCAGCGCTTTCATCGGCGAGAATTCGAAGTCATCGAGCGAGAAGGGATGCGCGCCTTCCGGCTGCTCGCTGGCATAACGCGTCTGCTGAGAGGCGGCAAACTGGCGCGCCAGTTCAGCCTCCGCGGCGGCATCGGCGTCATTTTCATCCTCG
This sequence comes from Kluyvera sp. Awk 3, assembly GCF_028069715.1. Classification (NCBI taxonomy): domain Bacteria; kingdom Pseudomonadati; phylum Pseudomonadota; class Gammaproteobacteria; order Enterobacterales; family Enterobacteriaceae; genus Kluyvera; species Kluyvera sp. Awk 3. The sequence continues at coordinate 5,496 of NZ_JANEWH010000167.1, forward strand.
GCGTAATCCTCAACGTGCGATTCACCGTAGCGCTGCTGCTGAGAGGCGGCGAATTGACGCGCCAGCGCATCTTGTTCCAGCGCATCGGCTTCATCGTCGCTCAGATTAACATCGTCATCATGCTGATAACGCTCAGCTTCGCGCGCGGCACGTTCTTCGGCCATACGCTGCGACGGCAGCTTGATGCCATAGGACGCCAGTTCGCGACGCGTCGGCACGCGGACACGGTTCGGACGCGGTAATTTCGGGCCAATGCCCTCTTTCACCTGCGGACGCGGCCCTTCAGCTGGGCTAAACAGCGGCGCTGACGCTGCTGCGGCAGCGACGGTGCCAGCAGCGGTAGCTGCGTGACGAACGCTGGCCGCAACCGGATCCACAGCGGCTGAAGGTTCAGGCACCGCAACCGACGCCGATGCAGAAGGCATGGACGAAGCGCGCTGTTCAACCGGCGCTAAAGGTTCAGGGATCGGCTGATACCATGCTGCCAGCTGTTCACGTTCACGCGCGCGTTTTTCTTCCACTTCTTCGAAGTAGTAGAGCGGTGGGCGGTGGGCCGGTTTAACTTCTTCTTCAACAATCGGTTCTGGTTCAACAGTCGGCGCAGGCTCGGCCACGTATGGCTGTTCGTGAACAGGCTGTTCAGGCTGAGCATACTGCGGCTGTTCGTAAACCGGCTGCTGAGGCTGAGCATACTGCGGTTGTTCGTAAGCAGGCTGTTGAGGCTGAGTATACTGCGGCTGCTCGTAAGCCGGCTGTTGAGGCTGAGCATACTGCGGCTGTTCGTAAGCCGGCTGCTGAGGCTGAGCGTACTGCGGCTGCTCGTAAGCCGGTTGCTGAGGCTGAGCGTACTGCGGCTGCTCGTAAGCCGGCTGTTGAGGCTGAGCATACTGCGGCTGCTCGTAAGCCGGCTGTTGAGGCTGAGCGTACTGCGGCTGCTCGTAAGCCGGTTGCTGAGGCTGAGCGTACTGCGGGTGTTCGTAAGCCGGCTGCTGAGGCTGAGCGTACTGCGGCTGTTCGTAAGCCGGCTGCTGAGGCTGAGCGTACTGCGGCTGCTCGTAAGCCGGTTGCTGAGGCTGTGCATACTGCGGCTGTTCGTAAGCAGGCTGCTGCACTGGCGGCCAGCCTTCTGGCGCAGGTGCGATAGTTGGGTCAACGGCAGTTGGCGATGGCACGGACTGCCATTCCACACCCGGCGCTTCCCCTGACGCAATCGCCTGGGTCGAATCGGCTGCCCATACTGGGGTTGAAGCAACGGCAGTTGCTGCGGCGGCTGGCGCGGTCACCGAGTGGCCATTCAGCAGCGGATCATATTCATCATACTCCGCCGCGCGCGTCGCGCTGGCACCGGAGAACAGTACATCATCTGGATCGGCCTGGGCCGCGTAGCGGGCGGTCTCTTCCGGCTCATCCATTCGGCGGCCCGAGAACAGCGCTTCGTCGGTTTTGCGGCCCATCGGGTTTGCGAATTTTTCAGCAATACGCTTACGGCGGGCCAGTGCGCCACGCAGGATGCGGGCACGACGAGATTCGCGCGTATTGCTCTGCGCTACGTCATCTTCGTACTCGTCTTCTTCTTCGTATTCGTCTTCATCGACCCAGGTATCGTCGCGACGGGTGCGATTGCTGGCAAAAGTCAGGATATTGAGGATCCAACTGCCCATTTTCTCGGCGATACTGACCCAGGACCAGCCGGTAAACAGCGTCAGACCCGCAGCCCAGATACACAGCAGGGCGATAGTGCCGCCGCTGCTATGCAGCATCGGCTGTAACGCGGTGCTGAGCAGGCTGCCAATCACGCCGCCGGACGCAAAGTACCAGATATCATCGGCGTTAATGGCGGCAAGGCCGCAAGAGGTCAGGATCAGCGCCAGCACGCCAATCAGGCGCAGCGATACGGCAAAATAGTCGATATAGTCTTCGCTGGCACGGTGTCGCCAGGCGAACCAACAGCCGCCGATGATAATCACCGGAATGGTGTAAGCCATCACGCCGAAAATGAAGAACAGCGTATCGGCCAGCCATGCTCCGGGCGCACCGCACAAATTGTGGATAGGCTCATGCCAGGCCGTTTGCGACCAGCTGGGATCGGAAGGATTGAAGCTCAGTAGTGCTGCCATTAGCCAGACGGCAAAAATGGCGCAGAGAAGGAGTAACGCCTCAAGGAGCCGGCGTCCGCTGCTGAGTTTTGTGAGTTTGACTTCTTTGTCTTCTGTATATTCCTGGCTCAAGAAAGGCTCTCCAGGTGCCAAATGCTAAAACGGACAACAGTGCCAGATTGCGCCGACACTGTTGCTGTATGGATTAACAGGAGTGTAATCAAACTACGCTGATTTTGCACCTGTTCCGTTTTAGCGGGTCTTAATTACCAGACGATTACTCTGCTTGACCTCTTCCATCACGACGTAAGTACGAGTGTCGTTAACGCCTGGCAGGCGTAGCAGGGTCTCGCCAAGAAGCTTACGGTAAGCCGACATATCCGGTACGCGGGTTTTCAACAGATAGTCGAAATCACCGGATACCAGGTGACATTCTTGAATTTCTTCAAGTTTTTGCACTGCGGCGTTAAATTGTTCAAATACGTCCGGCGCACCGCGATTCAGAGTAATCTCAACAAATACCAGCAGCGATGCATCCAGATAATGCGGGTTTAACAGCGCGGTATAGCCCTGAATAAAACCCTGTCGTTCCAGACGACGTACGCGCTCAAGGCACGGGGTCGGAGAAAGTCCTACTCTTTTGGAAAGCTCGACGTTCGAAATACGCCCATCTTTTTGCAGCTCATTCAGGATGTTGCGGTCGATGCGGTCGAGATCTTTGCCAGGGCGTTTTTTACTATCTACCATTATTATTGTCTCTCTGTATTCCTTCCCTACTCCTGTCTTGACTCTGTGCACTTCACTGTTCAGAGCCTTCTCCCGTTTTCAACACGCCGTTGTTGCTGCAACGACGCATATCCCAGGGGTTGCGTATGAGAAGCCCCGGCGCCTCGCGGCCACCCTCCGACATCACGTATGACGTCTGTCCACACCATACGTAGATTTCAGTGATCCGGGTAAAAATGGCATTTGCGTGCATGAAAATTCACCACACGCGAAACACTGCTTTTCTTCTTCCTTGAATGTTGTCGCAAAAGCACAGGTGATTGTCAAAGCAAAACATCTTTTTTTAGTACAACATGCCAGATATTCATTATCACGCGGGCTTGATTCACATGTAATCGTCTTATAATCCAGCAGCGAACAGTAGAAATAGTTATATTTTTTGATGTTAAAATAAACAATCAATC
>NZ_JANEWH010000168.1:0-8694 GCF_028069715.1 Kluyvera sp. Awk 3
TGCCTGGCGGCTGTAGCGCGGTGGTCCCACCTGACCCCATGCCGAACTCAGAAGTGAAACGCCGTAGCGCCGATGGTAGTGTGGGGTCTCCCCATGCGAGAGTAGGGAACTGCCAGGCATCAAATAAGTGAAGAAGCCCATCCTGACGGATGGGCTTTTTTGCGTCTGTGCGAAATGAAAATGCAGTGAAATCCCGGGCTACAGCTGCTCTGGTCGCCCGGATGAGGCGTGTTACGCCGACTCCGGGGAAGCGCATAACCTCATCCATGCCACAATAAACGCCACTATTCCGTCAGTATCGTTCAAATTCAGCACCGGAACGCTAATATCCAGCGCGATATCGCTGGCTACTGCGACCGTATGCTCATCAATAACCAACTCATTCACACTGTGCCCGGCAGCCTCGCGAAACAGCACGATCTTTGCCACGGCATCATGCTTAAAGCCTTCAACCAGCACCAGATCCAGTTTTGATGCATCCATCCGGCTCACCAGCCACGCCAGATCCAACTCATTTTCCTCCGGCGTCTCAGTCATCAATGCCCAACGTTGCTGGCTGGCGACCAGCGTCTGCGCTGCACCGGCTTTGCGCAGTTCATAGCTGTCCTTACCGGGTTTATCGACATCCATATCATGATGGGTGTGCTTTATCAGCCCGGGACGAATACCACGCTCGCAAAGCGCCGGGATCAACTTTTTCAGTAGCGTCGTTTTTCCCGTGCCGCTCCAGGCAGCAACAGCGAGTAATGGAATCATGGTTTATCCTCGTTACGCAGCAAATCTTCAGGCGTATTGATATTGCGAAATGCGCTAATCATGTCGCTAAAATCTACCGAATGACCGCCAGCCTGACGCATAAATACCATGACTCGTCTTTCACCTCTCGCGAGATAATCAGCAATGTGTGGTGCCAGGCTTCGGTGGGCCAGAGCAATAGCCGGGTGATCTCTATCGCCATCGTGAACCCAAACTACGGCGGCCTGCTGGCGTTCCGCCGCTAACCGTGCGACGAGATTGTCGGGAATAAACGGGGTATCGCATGGACAAAACAGAAACCATTCATCGTCTGTCTGCTGCATCACTGAAAGCATACCGGCCAGCGGCCCAGGAAAGTCTGATAACGTATCGGCCATGACCGGAAGCCCGCTAGTCCGATAGATTTCCAGATTGCGATTCGCGCTGATAACGATGCGATTAACCTGCGGATACAGGCGATCGGCCACGTGTCGCCACAGCGGCTTACCACCAAGCCTCATTAATCCTTTATCCTGCCCACCCATTCTGGAGGCTTTCCCGCCCGCCAGCACCACGCCGGTTACCTGGCTCTCTGCATTCACTGCTATCGCCTCTTTTATTGTGGGGTTTACCCTGCTAACGTGTCTCTATCAAGCGTAAGGAGCACGACCATGAAATGTAAACGTCTGAATGAAGTTATTGAACTCCTCCAGCCAGCCTGGCAGAAAGAGCCGGAGCTGAATTTAATGCAATTTTTGCAGAAACTGGCAAAAGAGTCAGGCTATGACGGTGAATTGGCCGATTTAACGGACGATATTCTGATCTACCATCTCAAAATGCGCGATTCCGCGAAAGACGCGGTTATTCCGGGCATTCAGAAAGATTATGAAGAGGACTTCAAAACCGCACTGCTGCGCGCGCGTGGCGTAATTAAAGAGTAAAAGGTTGTAAGCAGTACCGCTCAAGTCCTCGTGAAATGATATCCTGAATCATTCGTATCGTTATCGGATGTCAGGATGAACGACAAGGCTTTCACTTTCCAGACTCTCCACCCGGATACCATTATCGATGCCCTGTTTGCGCAGGGTATCCGGGTTGATTCTGGTCTCACCCCACTAAACAGCTACGAGAACCGGGTTTACCAGTTTCAGGACGAGGACCGTCGCCGCATGGTGGTGAAGTTTTATCGCCCGGAGCGCTGGTCGGCCGCGCAGATTCTTGAAGAGCACCAGTTCGCTCTGGAACTGGTCGAGGATGAGGTACCGGTTGCGGCCCCGATCATCTTTAATGACCAGACGCTACTGGCCCATGACGGTTTTTACTTTGCCGTCTTCCCGAGCATGGGAGGCCGCCAGTTTGAATCAGATAACCTGGATCAAATGGAGTGGGTGGGACGCTATCTGGGGAGACTGCATCAAACCGGGCGCAAATCTCGCTTTACCGCACGCCCATCGATTGGCGTCAAAGAGTATCTGATTGAACCTCGTGAGGTATTTGAGCACTCGGCGCTGATCCCGGCGGGTTTAAAAGCCCAATTCCTGAAGGCTACCGATGACCTGATTGACGCGGTGATGGACCTGTGGCACGGGCGTTTTGATGCTCTGCGCCTACATGGCGATTGCCACGCCGGAAATATCCTCTGGCGCGATGGTCCGCTATTTGTCGATCTCGATGATGCGCGTAACGGCCCCGCGGTTCAGGATCTCTGGATGCTGCTTAACGGTTCCCTCGCCGAAAGACGTATGCAGCTGGAAACCATCGTAGAGGCCTATGAAGAGTTCAGCAGCTTTAATTCAGACGAATTGCCGCTGATCGAGCCTTTACGTGCAATGCGGTTGGTTTATTATCTTGCCTGGATAATCAGGCGCTGGGATGATCCCGCATTTCCGAAAAATTTTCCCTGGTTAACCGGGGAAGATTTCTGGCATCGGCAGATCGCAACTTTTGTGGAGCAGGTAAAGGTTCTTCAGGAACCACCGCTTCAGTTAACGCCCATGTATTAATTCGACACAGTCAGGAGAGAGTGAGTTATGAAAAAGGTTTGGCTTGCGCTGGCAGGTATGATTCTGGCATTCAGCGCATCTGCTGCTCAGATTACCGACGGCAAACAGTACGTTACCATCGATAAGCCGGTTGCAGGTGAGCCGCAGGTGCTGGAGTTCTTCTCCTTCTACTGCCCGCATTGCTACCAGTTTGAGGAAGTTCTGCACGTTTCTGACAACGTGAAGAAAAAGCTGCCGGAAGGCACCAAAATGACCAAATACCACGTTGAGTTCCTGGGCCCATTGGGCAAAGACCTGACGCAAGCGTGGGCGGTGGCGATGGCGCTGGGCGTTGAAGATCAGATCACCGCGCCGATGTTTGAAGCCGTACAGAAAAACCAGACAGTGCAGACCGTTGCGGATATCCGTAAAGTCTTCACCGACGCGGGCGTGAAGGGCGAAGATTATGATGCCGCCTGGAACAGCTTCGTCGTGAAATCACTGGTTGCACAGCAGGAAAAAGCCGCATCCGATCTGCAGCTGCAGGGCGTACCGGCGATGTTTGTTAACGGGAAATATCAGCTGAACCCGCAGGGTATGGACACCAGCAATATGGATGTCTTCGTGGCTCAGTATGCTGACACCGTGAAGCAGCTGGTTGAGAAGAAATAAAAATGAAAACGCCGGTCACTGACCGGCGTTTTTGTATTCTGCTTTCGTTGCGTCAATCTGCTTATCTTTCTCTTCCCATAGCGCATTCAGCCACAGCTGGAAACGACGCTTAAAGTTCTTATCGCCCACGTAGTCGCCGTGCAGCTCAGGGTCAATCGGCCGGAGATTCACACGCACCACAATTCGCGTCAGCTTGCCGCTCAGCATATCGTAGAACGGCGTCTCGTCGTTTTCCGGATAGCACAACGTCACATCCAGCAGCTTATCGAACTGAGAACCTAAAACGTTCAGCGCCATCGCGATACCTGCCGCTTTAGGCGGTAGCAGATTGTTATACGGTGACCGTGTTTGTCGACGTTTTTCCAGCGTGAAGCGCGACCCCTCAACAAAGTTCACAATGGTCGTTGGGTGCGCGCGGAATTTCTCGCAGGAACGGCGGGTGGTTTCAACATCTCTGCCGCGGCGTTCCGGGTGACGAATCAGGTAGCTGCGGGAGTAACGGCGCATAAACGGCATATCCAGAGCCCAGCAGGCCAGGCCCATAAAGGGAACCCAGGCCAGCTGCTGTTTGAGGAAATACTTGTTCATCGGGATATGCTTGCGGAAAATGACGCACAGCACCACGATATCGGCCCAGCTGTGATGGTTGCAGATAAGCAGGTACCAGTTCTTTTTGCTGAGTGTCTCCAGCCCCTGAATATCCCACTTGAGTCGCGGATTGAGATGCAACAGCGCGGCCAGCCCTTCGCACCAGCAGTACATCATAAAATTGCAGAATACTGAGACTGAACGCCAGATGAACGGGATAGGCAAAATGAGCTTAATAATTCCGGCGAGAATAATCGGCACGGAACATAAAATCGTCACTAAAATGGTGAGTACGATGCTTACAGGCAGCGTTATTGCAGCGAGAAATCTCGACATAGTGTTTTTATTCAGATAGTTAGTTATTTAACGCGCACATATAAACGAGCACAAGGCGCTGATTTTACCAGAAAACGCGCCAAATGATGGGTCTTACCAGATTAGAAAAATAGTCAATATGTCTATCCACACAGTGTGAATTATCACCAGATCGACTATTCTGGCTGTGATCGTGTTTTAATTTATTGAAAAATATAGATTATTTTATATTTAACCGATGGTTACATATCCTTTGTTATAAGTAAAATAAAATTATTCACAAAGTTATCCACAATTTATTTTGCGTGCGATCGTGAAGATCGAGAAATCTTTTCGCCTTATTTGGGGGAAAAATTCATGTTTTCATGCCGTCTGTGGCATCCTTTACCCATAATCTGATAAACAGGCACGGAAATTATGGTTCAGATCCCAGAAAACCCTCTTATCCTCGTTGATGGATCCTCTTATCTCTACCGGGCGTATCACGCATTCCCGCCGCTGACAAACCGCGCGGGCGAGCCGACCGGCGCTATGTATGGCGTGCTGAACATGCTGCGCAGCCTGATTCTGCAGTATCAACCCACCCATGCCGCAGTGGTTTTTGATGCGAAGGGGAAAACCTTCCGTGATGAACTGTTTGAAGACTACAAATCGCACCGTCCGCCAATGCCGGACGATCTGCGTGCGCAGATTGAGCCACTGCACGCGATGGTAAAAGCGATGGGGCTGCCGCTGCTGGCCGTTTCCGGCGTGGAAGCGGACGACGTGATTGGCACCCTGGCGCGCGAAGCGGAAAAAGCGGGGCGTCCGGTGCTGATCAGCACCGGGGATAAAGATATGGCGCAGCTGGTGACGCCGGGCATTACGCTTATCAACACCATGACCAACACCATTCTTGGTCCGGACGAAGTGGTCACGAAATATGGCGTGCCGCCAGAACTGATTATCGATTTTCTGGCGCTGATGGGCGACTCTTCAGATAACATTCCAGGCGTCCCTGGCGTGGGCGAGAAAACGGCGCAGGCATTGCTGCAGGGTCTTGGCGGCCTGGATGCGTTGTATGGCGAGCCGGAAAAAATCGCCGGGTTAACCTTCCGTGGCGCGAAAACGATGGCAGCCAAGCTGGAGCAGAATAAAGAGCTGGCCTACCTCTCCTACAAACTGGCGACCATTAAAACAGACGTTGAGCTGGAGCTTGGCTGTGAACAGCTGACCGTGGCCGCACCGGCGGCGGACGAACTGTTAACGCTGTTTAAGAAATACGAATTCAAACGTTGGATCACCGACGTTGAGTCCGGTACCTGGATGCAGGCCAAAGGCTCGAAGCCAGCGGCGAAACCTGCGGGCAAAGCGATAGTGGCTGAAGTAGAGGTAGAAGAAACGGCAGCCACCCTCTCGTCAGAAAACTACGTCACCATTCTCGATGAAGCCACTCTGGTGAGCTGGATCGAAAAGCTGAAGAAAGCGCCGCTGTTTGCTTTCGATACGGAAACCGACAGTCTCGATAATATCTCCGCCAACATGGTAGGCCTTTCGTTCGCCATTGAACCGGGCGTAGCCGCTTATGTGCCGGTCGCCCACGACTATCTGGACGCGCCAGATCAGATCGCCCGCGAACGTGTGCTTGAACTGCTTAAGCCGCTGCTGGAAGATGACGCGCTGCTGAAGGTGGGACAAAACCTGAAGTACGACCGCGGAATTCTGGCCAACTACGGCATTGAACTGCGCGGGATTGCCTACGACACCATGCTCGAGTCCTACACGCTGGACAGCGTTGCCGGGCGTCACGATATGGACAGCCTCTCCGACCGCTGGCTGAAGCACAAAACCATTACCTTTGAAGAAATTGCAGGCAAAGGTAAAAACCAGCTCACCTTCAACCAGATTGCGCTGGAAGAAGCCGGGCGCTACGCGGCAGAAGACGCCGACGTGACGCTACAACTGCACCTGAAAATGTGGCCAAAGCTGCAAAAAAATGAAGGTCCGCTGCGCATTTTCAACGAAATTGAAATGCCGCTGGTACCGGTGCTGTCGCGCGTTGAGCGTAATGGCGTGAAGATTGACCCTGCCGTACTGCACGCGCATTCGCAAGAGATCGCTAAACGTCTGGTCGAGCTGGAGCAGAAAGCTTACGACATTGCCGGGGAAGAGTTTAATCTATCATCGCCGAAGCAGCTGCAAACCATCCTGTTTGAAAAGCAAGGCATCAAGCCGCTGAAGAAAACGCCGGGTGGCGCGCCGTCCACTTCTGAAGAAGTACTGGAAGAACTGGCGCTGGACTATCCGCTGCCGAAGGTGATTCTTGAGTATCGCGGTCTGGCAAAACTGAAGTCGACCTACACCGACAAGCTGCCGTTGATGATCAACCCGAAAACCGGCCGCGTGCATACCTCCTATCACCAGGCGGTTACCGCCACCGGTCGCCTGTCATCAACCGACCCGAACCTGCAAAACATCCCGGTACGTAACGACGAAGGCCGCCGTATTCGCCAGGCGTTTATTGCGCCGGAAGATTACGTCATCGTCTCTGCCGACTACTCGCAGATTGAGCTGCGCATCATGGCGCACCTGTCGCGTGACGAAGGCCTGCTGAAGGCGTTTGCCGAAGGGAAGGATATTCACCGCGCCACCGCGGCGGAAGTCTTCGGGCTGCCGCTGGAAAGCGTCACCGGCGAGCAGCGCCGCAGCGCCAAAGCCATCAACTTCGGCCTGATTTACGGCATGAGCGCCTTTGGCCTCGCGCGCCAGCTGAACATTCCGCGTAAAGAAGCGCAGAAGTATATGGATCTCTACTTCGAGCGTTACCCTGGCGTGCTGGATTATATGGAACGCACCCGCGCGCAGGCGAAGGAACAGGGCTATGTTGAGACGCTGGATGGCCGCCGTCTGTACCTGCCGGACATCAAAGCCAGCAACGCCGCGCGTCGCGCTGGCGCTGAACGCGCGGCGATTAACGCCCCGATGCAGGGGACCGCGGCTGACATCATCAAACGGGCCATGATTGCCGTTGATGGCTGGTTAGAAACTGAGAAGCCGCGCGTGCGCATGATCATGCAGGTTCACGATGAACTGGTCTTTGAAGTGCACAAAGACGACGTCGATGCCGTGGCGAAGAAAGTACACGAGCTGATGGAAAACAGCACCACGCTGGACGTGCCGTTGCTGGTGGAAGTCGGGAGTGGCGAAAATTGGGATCAAGCTCATTAAGTGTTCGATGAACAATGGGGTTTTATGTAAGTAAGCAACATAACTTATCTAATTTTGTGATGAACATTAGAATTCGTTATGTAACAAGTGAAAAAAAACTACAAAAAATGCTTTCTGTCAGCATTAAAAAAGAGTAGAGTTACTCTCGTAGGGTACAGAGGTAAGATGTTCTATCTTTCAGACCTTTTACTTCACGTAATCGGATTTGGCTGAATATTTTAGCCGCCCCAGTCAGTAATGACTGGGGCGTTTTTTATTGGGCGAAAGAAAAGTTTTGCCGCAGTCGATTGGCCGTGAAAAAGGGAGTCTGGTCGGGAAGTACCCGGGACAGGGCGCCAGGCGCCGCTATCCGGGACGTAGAGAGGGGTTACTCTGCAGCAGCCTCAGGATCTTCCTGTGGCGGAATATCGTTAAACCAGCTGTCCAGCTTCTGACGCAGCTTGTCCACGCCCTGCTTTTTCAGGGAAGAAAAGGCTTCAACCTGCACGTCACCGTTAAAGGCGAGCGCCGCTTCACGCACCAGGTTCAGCTGTGCTTTACGCGCACCGCTGGCCAGCTTGTCAGCTTTGGTTAACAGTACCAAAACCGGGATTTCGCTGGTGACGGCCCACTCGATCATCTGCTGGTCGAGGTCCTTCAGCGGATGGCGAATATCCATCAGTACCACTAATCCTTTCAGGCACAGACGTTTTTCCAGGTATTCACCCAGCGCACGCTGCCACTTGATTTTCATCTCTTCCGGCACCTGTGCGTAGCCGTAGCCCGGCAAGTCAACCAGGCGTTTGCCGTCAGCCACTTCAAACAGGTTAATCAGCTGCGTACGACCCGGCGTTTTTGATGTACGCGCCAGGCTTTTCTGGTTGGTCAGCGTATTCAGGGCGCTGGATTTCCCCGCGTTGGAGCGGCCGGCAAAAGCCACTTCGATTCCGGTATCGGAAGGTAAGTGGCGGATATCTGGCGCGCTGGTGACAAAGTGCGTCAGTTGATAGTTCCAGTTAGTCAAAACGGTCGTCTCCGTTAAATCAGGCATTGGGGGCGATTATACCCGATCGGCAAAAAAAGGCTGGAATTACTCCAGCATCGTCAACTGTAAGCCGATGCCCTTCCGTTTGTAAGACATTTGCCATATCCGCTATGGGAAATTGAGGAAAGAATATCGGCGAGATTATATGCAAATTATTTAAAATCATAATAT
>NZ_JANEWH010000169.1:0-8686 GCF_028069715.1 Kluyvera sp. Awk 3
CATTATATGCATGCGCGTTGGCCTATAACACGACCGTCACCACAGAGCGGCGGACAAAAATAATGACGATTGATTAAGGGTTTATATGTCTCACACTTCCAATATCCGCAACGGCCGTCTGGCGCCGTCAATGCTGGCGATGGGCATCGCGCTCGCGTTGTCCCCAGGCTTAAGCTTTGCCGCCAGTGAAGATACGATTATCGTTGATGGCACCAGCAATACTGGCAACGATAGCGAAACGCAGGACTACAGCGTGAAAACCACCACTGCTGGCACGAAGATGCAGATGGTCCAGCGCGATATTCCGCAGTCGGTCACCATCGTCAGCGAGCAACGTATGCAGGATCAGCAGTTGCAAACGCTGGGCGACGTGATGAACAACACCATGGGCATTACCAGCAGCCAGGCCGATTCCGACCGTACCAGCTACTTCTCTCGCGGTTTTGAAATTGACAACTATATGGTCGATGGCATTCCGACCTATTTTGAATCCCGCTGGAATCTGGGCGATGCCCTTTCCGATACCGCGCTGTTTGAACGCGTGGAAGTGGTCCGCGGCGCGAACGGCCTGATGACCGGCACCGGTAACCCTTCCGCCTCGATCAACATGGTTCGCAAACACGCCACCAGCCAGACGTTTAAAGGCAATCTCTCTGCCGAATATGGTAGCTGGAATAAGCAGCGCTACGTTGCCGACCTGCAAAGCCCACTGACCGAGGACGGTAAAGTGCGTGCGCGTATCGTGGCCGGCTATCAGAACAACGACTCCTGGCTTGACCGCTACAATAACGACAAAACCTTCTTCTCCGGCATTCTCGATGCCGATCTGGGCGACACCACCGCGCTCTCCGTTGGCTATGAATATCAACGTATCGATATCAATAGCCCAACCTGGGGCGGCCTGCCGCGCTGGAATACCGACGGCAGCACCAACCATTACGATCGCGCGCACAGCACTTCACCGGATTGGGCCTACAACGATAAAGACATCAATAAGGTCTTTATGACCCTGACGCAGCGTTTCGCCGATACCTGGCAGGCAACGCTGAACGCCACCCACTCCGAGGTGAAGTTCGACAGTAAAATGATGTACATCGATGCTTACGTCAATAAAGCCGACGGTACGTTAGTCGGCCCGTACGGCAGCTACGGCCCGGGCTATGACTATGTAGGGGGTACGGGCTGGAACAGCGGCAAGCGTAAAGTAGACGCGCTGGATTTGTACGCCGACGGCAGCTATGACCTGTTCGGGCGCCAGCACAACCTGATGCTCGGCGGCAGCTATAGCAAACAGAATAACCGCTACTACAGTTCGTGGGCCAACGTCTTCCCGGATGAGATTGGCAGCTTCTATAACTTCAACAGCGCCAGCTTCCCGCAAACCAGCTGGGATCCGCAAAGCCTGGCGCAGGACGACACCACGCGCATGAAGTCGCTGTACGCCGCGACGCGTATCTCGCTGGCCGACCCGCTGCACCTGATCGTCGGCGCGCGTTACACCAACTGGAGCGTTAACACGCTGTCCTACACCATGGAGCAGAACCACACTACGCCGTATGCGGGCCTGGTGTATGACATCAACGAAAACTGGTCTACCTACGCCAGCTATACCTCTATCTTCCAGCCGCAAAACGACAAAGACAGTTCCGGTAAATACCTGAAGCCGATTACCGGCAACAACTACGAGGTGGGCCTGAAATCCGACTGGATGGACAGCCGCCTGACCACCACCCTGTCCGTGTTCCGTATCGAGCAGGATAACCTGGGACAGTCTACCGGCGTGCCGATTGCCGGCAGCAACGGCGAAATCGCCTACACCACCGTCGACGGCACCGTCAGCAAAGGCGTAGAGTTTGAAATTAACGGCGCGCTCACCGATAACTGGCAGATGACCTTCGGGGCGACCCGCTACGTCGCAGAAGACAGCGATGGCAAGGCGGTAAACCCGAACCTGCCACGCACATCCGTGAAGCTGTTTACCCGCTATCGTCTGCCGGTGATGCCGGAGCTGACCGTCGGCGGTGGCGTGAACTGGCAGAACCGCGTGTATAAAGACACGGTAACGCCGTACGGCACTTTCCGTGCCGAGCAAGGCAGCTATGCGCTGGTGGATTTGTTCACCCGCTACCAGGTGACGAAAAACTTTGCCCTGCAGGGCAATATCAACAACCTGTTTGATAAAACCTACGATACCAATATCGACGGTTCTATCGTTTACGGTGAACCTCGCAACGTAAGCATTACCGCAAGCTATCAGTTCTGATTTAATTGCCAGACAAAACCAAGGGAGCCATAAGGCTCCCTTTTTTGTCTGCCTGAGCATCGCGCTCCCCGGCGCCTGAGCTACAGGTTCCAGGTAGCCCGTCCAGGCGAAGCGCCGCCGGGACCAGTCCCCATCCGTCAGACGTAAAAAAGGCAGCCATTCGGCTGCCTTAGTCTCCCCAAATTTTCGACTTCGAAATAACTTAGTTATTGCGAATATAGTCGTCCATCTCGGTTTTCAGGTTATCGGATTTGGTCCCGAAAATCGCCTGAACACCGGAACCTGCGACAACCACACCCGCAGCGCCCAGTTTCTTCAGGCCAGCCTGATCCACTTTGGCGACGTCGGCTACGCTCACGCGCAGACGGGTGATACAAGCGTCGAGATTGGTGATGTTTTCTTTACCGCCGAAGGCTGCAATCAGCGCCGGAGCCATTTCACTGGTTGCGCCCGCTTTGGATTCTTCAGTGGTGTCTTCACGACCCGGCGTTTTCAGATCCAGTGCTTTAATCAGCACGCGGAAGATAACGTAGTACACGATCGCATAGCAGATACCGACAATCGGGAACAGCCACAGCTTGCTGCTGTTACCGGACAGAACGATAAAGTCGATCAGACCGTGAGAGAAGGAAGTACCGTCACGCATACCCAGCAGGATACAGATCGGGAACGCCAGGCCAGCCAGAATCGCGTGGATAACGTACAGGATCGGCGCAACGAACATGAAGGAGAACTCGATCGGCTCGGTGATACCGGTCAGGAACGAGGTCAGCGCTGCGGAGATCATGATACCGCCCACTTTGGCGCGGTTTTCTGGTTTAGCAGAGTGCCAGATAGCGATAGCGGCTGCCGGCAGACCGTACATTTTGAACAGGAAGCCACCGGACAGTTTGCCCGCAGTCGGGTCGCCCGCCATGTAACGCGGGATATCGCCGTGGAAGACCTGACCTGCTGCGTTGGTGTATTCGCCAATCTGCATCTGGAAAGGAACGTTCCAGATATGGTGCAGACCGAACGGCACTAGGCAACGCTCGATGAAGCCGTAGATACCGAACGCGACAACCGGGTTCTGGTAAGCAGCCCACTGAGAGAAGGTCTGGATAGCAGTACCGATTGGCGGCCAGATGAAGGACAGGATCACGCCAGTGAAGATAGCGGCCAGACCGGAGATAATCGGTACAAAGCGCTTGCCCGCGAAGAAGCCCAGGTATTCTGGCAGCTTGATGCGGTAGAAGCGGTTGAACATGTACGCAGCGATGGCACCGGAGATGATACCGCCGAGAACACCGGTATCAGCCAGGTGTTTAGCGGCAATTTCTTCAGCCGGTAAGTGCAGTACCAGCGGCGCAACCACAGCCATGGTTTTCACCATGATGCCATAAGCGACGACTGAGGCCAGTGCGGATACGCCATCGTTATTGGTGAAGCCTAACGCCACACCGATAGCGAAGATAAGCGGCATGTTAGCAAAAACAGAACCGCCTGCTTCTGCCATAACATGAGAAACGACGGCTGGCAGCCAGCTGAAGTTTGCGGAACCGACGCCCAGCAGGATACCTGCGATAGGCAGCACGGAAACCGGCAGCATCAGCGATTTACCGACCTTCTGCAGGTTAGCAAATGCATTCTTAAACATAATAAGGAGTGCTCCTGAGTTTTTTGTACTTTTATCTACGTTTTCACGCATCGGTGAGAGGGGAGGAACTCACCAGGGACAGGACATCTAAGTGCCCTTTTTATTTATTACACAGAGTAAAATAATTCCCTGTGATTTTGTTTGACGGCTATCACGTTTCAAAGAGCTATGGCGCAAAAACTGAATAATCTTTACATAAAACATGTCCGCATGTTGCAAGATTAACATTCACCGCCACTTTTACGGCGGTGAACTGTACTCGCTTTAACCATTAATTACGAGCATTAAAATAAGCTCTGAAATCAGGCGGATTGCAGACGGGCGGGATCAATATGGAAGAGCGTCGAGAAGTTCTCGGTGGTCTGCTGCGCCAGCTGTTCAACGCTAACGCCTTTCAGTACCGCCATGTATTCAGCGACGTCACGCACCATCGCCGGCTGGTTCTCTTTACCGCGATGCGGCACCGGCGCCAGATAAGGCGAATCGGTCTCAACCAGCAGCCTGTCCAGCGGGACATAGCGTGCGGCTTCGCGCAGTTGCTCCGCGTTACGGAAGGTCACAATCCCGGAGAACGAGATATAGAAACCCATATCCAACAGCTTTCCTGCCGTCTCCACGTCTTCAGTGAAACAGTGTAGTACACCGCCGCAATCCGTCACTTTTTCTTCCCGCAGGATTGCCAGCGTATCAGCGCGGGCATCGCGGGTATGGACGATCACCGGCTTATTCAGCTCACGGCCTATCTGAATATGGTGGCGGAACGACAGCTGCTGCTGCGGTTTGGTTTCCGGCGTATAGAAGTAATCAAGGCCGGTTTCGCCCATCGCCACCACGCCCTCTTCTGCCGCCAGACGGCGCAGCTCTTCAACATCGTACGGTTCATCCTGATTGAGCGGATGCACACCGCAGGAGAAGACCACTTCCGGGCGATTGCCCACCAGCTCACGCATACGATGATAGCCAGGCAGCGTCGTCGCCACCGCCAGGGCAAAACGGACGTCACGCGCGGCGGCTTTCGCCATCACGTCATCCACGTCTTTATGCAGGGATTGATAATCAAGGCCATCGAGATGGCAGTGCGAGTCGACTAAAAACATAATGTCTCTCTTAGAGGTGGGATACCGGCAGCACCGCACCAGGTTGCAGATATTGTTCCCAGCGCAGAAGGCGCTCGGTGAGAATAAGTTCGCGGTTCAGCCCCGTGACGCTTTGCAGCTGTTCACGACAGGCGCAAGCATCGGCGACAATCGCCTGCAGGCGCGCGGCGGACAGCGTTTGCGCCAGTTGGGCGACCAGCGGCAGGCTATCGGCATTGGTCAGCCGCGTAATGCGCTGCTGATATTTGAGGGCATCGAGCAGTAATGACGACAGCCAGTGTAAACGCTGCACGACTGAATCATGGTTCAGCGAGGGCAAAAACGCCAGCCAGTCGCCGCTGTTGAGCGTCACGCCTAGCGCCTGACAAAATTTTTCGCGCGTGGCCCAGGTCTCAGGGGCCAACAGCTCCAGCGCCGCGGCGGGCGCATGATCGGACAAACGCAGCGCCGTCAGCAGCGTATCGCGCGAGGCGCTGTTTTCTCGCTCCAGCCACGCCAGCGCGTACTGTTCGCTCGGCGGCGCCAGATGGAAAAAACGACAGCGGCTACGCAGCGTTGCCAGCAGCCGCGCAGGCTCCTGACAAGCAAGGAAAAACCAGGTATTTTTCGGCGGTTCTTCCAGCGTTTTCAGAAGCGCGTTGGCGGCAGCTTCGGTCAGCAGCGTAGCATCCGCTATCCACACCACCTTTGCCCCGCCCAGGCGAGAATGCTCGTACAGCTTTTCGCTCACCTCACGTACCGCGTCGATGCCTAACGTACTTTTGCCCTTCTCGGGCTGCAGCGCGTAGTAGTCAGGGTGCGTTCCCGCCTGCATCAGCTGACAGCTATGGCACTGGCCGCAGCTTTTATGGCCGTCCGGGTTCTGGCACATCAGAAAACGGGTGATGGCGTAGACCAGCGAGTCAGCCCCCATTCCGCTGCGCGCCTGAACCAGCAGCGCATGGTGACCACGTCCGGCCTGATAGCTCGTGACGAGCTGTTCAAACGGCGGGCGTAACCACGGATACCATTTCATGCCTGCTGCTCCGCTACCCACCCGGTGACCGCGGCGCGAATATCGCTCATCACTTTCTCCAGCGGTTGGGTCGCGTCAACGGTGATAATGCTGTCATCCGCCGCCGCCAGTTCAAGATAGCGCGCGCGGGTGCGGTTAAAGAAGTTCAGCGACTCTTGCTCGATGCGATCGAGATCGCCACGAGCGCGGGCGCGCTTGAGGCCCACTTCCGGCGTCACGTCGAGATAAATGGTCAGATTCGGGCGAAAATCCCCCAGCACCGCGTCGCGCAGGGTCGCCAGCATCGTGCGATCGATACCGCGGCCGCCGCCCTGGTAGGCCTGGGTGGAAAGGTCATGACGATCGCCAATCACCCACTGCCCGCTTGCCAGCGCCGGTTTGATCACCGTTTCAACCAGCTGCACGCGGGCGGCGTAGAACATCAGCACTTCCGCTTTATCGGTAATCACTTCGTCGCCGACCGATTTAATGTCCAGCACCAGGCTGCGCAGCTTTTCCGCCAGCACGGTGCCGCCCGGCTCGCGGGTAAACAGCAGGTCGTTCACGCCGAGGTCGCGCAGTGTTTCCACAACCACATCCCGCGCGGTCGTTTTGCCCGCCCCTTCCAGTCCTTCAATGACGATGTAATTACTGCGCATTTTTATCCTTTAGCACTTTCAGGTAACCCTGCACCGACCGGTTATGGTCTGCAAGATTGGTATTAAACGTATGCCCGCCTTTACCATCGGCCACAAAATACAGATATGGCGTTTTAGCCGGATGCGCGGCCGCATTCAGCGACGCTTCGCCCGGGCTGGCAATCGCGCCCGGCGGCAGACCGGAAATGGTGTAGGTATTATACGCGGTTGGGGTCTCAAGATCCTTACGCGAAATCTTGCCGTCGTAGCTCTCCCCCATCCCGTAGATGACCGTTGGGTCCGTCTGCAGGCGCATGCCGAGGCGTAATCGATTGATAAACACCGACGCCACGCGATCGCGCTCCTCCGGCACCGCCGTCTCTTTTTCTATGATCGATGCCATGGTCACCAGCTGGTTTTTATCCTGATACGGCAGGTTGTCCATGCGCCCTTCCCAGACTTTATCGACCTGGGTCACCATCTTCTGATGCGCGCGTTTGAGGATGGCCACGTCGGTGGTATTGGCGGTATACATCCAGGTATCCGGCCAGAACCAGCCTTCAATCCACTCAGGATTATCCAGCGCCAACGCTTTCGCGACGGTGGCGTAGCTGTCATCGCTGAGCGTGTGCTTGATATAAGGCGCCTCACGCAGCTGCTTCAGGTAATCGCTCAGGCGCATCCCTTCCACGAAGCGCAGCGGGAACTGGGCTTCTTTGCCGCTTGCCAGCAGTTGCAGCATCTCACGGACGGTCATCTGTGGGGTAAAGCGATAGGTACCGGCCTTAAAATGCGAGAGTTCTGGCTCCAGGCGCAGCAGCCACTGGAAAACGCGCGGACGGTTTATCACCTTGTCGGCATACAGCTGGTCGCCCAGCGCCAGGCGACCGGTCCCCGCTTTCAGCGTAAAGACAGTATCTTCTTTGATCAGCAGCGCGCTATCCGCCATCTGACGCACCTTCCACATACCGACGCCAGCGGCAATGCCGAGACCAATCAATACCAACAGAACAAAGCGTAACAGTTTCATCATGCTAATCAGACGACTCACAAATTGGGGCTAAAAATTGGTAAAGCTCGCGGGCTGACCAGTGCACATCCGCATAGCGTTGAACAGGGACTACCGGCATCAGCGCGTTGCATATCAGCACTTCATCCGCCTGTTCCAGCGCCGACAGCGGCGCATTCACTTCGACCACGCGATAGGCCGTCGGTGCCAGTTGGGCGATAATAAATTGCCGCATAATACCGTTCACCCCCGCCTGGTCGAGGCGCGGGGTATACACATCGCGGCCGCAGCGCCAGAACAGATTGGCGGCACAGCATTCCGTAAGCCACCCGTCGCTGTCAAGGACAAGGGCCTCATCGGCGTTTGTCTGCTCAAGATGAGAACGAATCAGCACCTGTTCAAGGCGATTGAGGTGTTTAAGCCCGGCCAGGTAAGGATTACGCCCGAGCGGAACCGGGCTCAACGCCAGCGTCGCCCCTGTCTCCTTCCAGCGGGCATAGTGGGCAGGAGCGGCAGAAATGCTGAGAATTCGTGTCGGCTGCTGGCAGTCTGCCGCACTGTAGCCGCGACCACCCGCGCCGCGGGTGATCGTCACCTTCAGCACCCCGTCCGCATGCGGCAACGCCATGCGCCGCATCTCTTCATCAAGCATCTCCCACGCGTCGAACGGGATAGCCAGCCGAACGCAGGCCTGCTGTAGACGCGCGAGATGGGCGGCCAGCAAAGCGATACGCCCTTCCCTCACCCGCGCCGTTGTAAAACAGCCATCGCCAAACTGTAGCCCACGGTCGGCGACGGGTAAGAGGTCAGAGGCTTTACCGTTGATCAAATACATTTGCGCTCCTGATTTTTAATATAAGGGTATCAGGCGGGGTGAATAATTCACAGCCCGTCCGGACCTTTACGGCACAGAACCGCTCGTTCTGCGTTCGGCGCACCCTACACACAGTCATAACAGGATTAGGTCATTGCCGAGAAATATTTCAGCCACTGATTACAAAACAAACAATTTTACAAAAAAATATTTTACTCTATTCGCTCCCTATAGA
>NZ_JANEWH010000017.1:0-53623 GCF_028069715.1 Kluyvera sp. Awk 3
GGATTGTGGTGGGGGCCGGGGCGGCCGCCAGGCTGGTCACGCTGGAAACGGTGGCGCGCTGTATGCCTGCCGGGGTGTTGATTGGCGTGGTGGTGGCGATTTTCGCCCTTCAGCACGCGATTTTACCGGCTTATGTGCTGCTGTTTATCATCGGCATCTGCGGTGGCTTCTTTATCGTGCCGCTGAACGCGCTGTTGCAGGATCGCGGCAAGCATACCGTTGGGTCGGGCAATGCGATTGCAGTGCAAAATCTCGGTGAAAATAGCGCGATGCTGTTGATGCTGGGGCTGTACTCGCTGGCGGTGGCGGTGAATATTCCGGTTGTCGGCGTGGGCGTAGGCTTCGGTGTGTTGTTTGCGCTGGCGATTATCGTGCTGTGGCTGTGGGGTAAGCGGCGCTGATTTTCCCGGGGTCGCAAGCGACCCCGGAAGAGCACAATCTTAAGGTGCCGGGTAAGTATATACCTGATGCACCGCTTCAATTTCGGCTAATACCTCTTCACTCAATTCCAGGTGCAGACTTTCCACGTTAGTTTTCAACTGCTCCATCGTCGTCGCGCCCAGCAGCGTGCTGGCGACGAACGGCTGACGGCGGACGAACGCCAGCGCCATCTGCGCCGGGTCGAGGTTATGGCGTTTGGCAATCTCCACGTAGGCGGCGACCGCTTTTTGCGTCTGCTCACCGCTGTAGCGGGTAAAGCGGCTAAACAGCGTATTGCGCGCGCCAGCCGGTTTGGCACCGTTCAGGTATTTACCTGTCAGGGTGCCGAACGCCAGGCAGGAATAGGCCAGCAGCTCAACGCCTTCAAACTGGCTCACTTCTGAGAGCGCGACTTCGTAGCTGCGGTTGACCAGGCTATACGGGTTCTGAATGGTCACAATACGCGGCAGATCGTGTTTATCGGCCAGATGCAGGTAACGCATTACGCCAAACGCGGTTTCGTTCGAGACGCCGATATAGCGAATTTTCCCGGCGCGCTGATACTCGGTGAGCGCTTCCAGCGTTTCCAGCAGGGATACGACCGGTGCGGAATCAGCCCAGGTGTAGCCCAGCTTGCCGAAGCAGTTGGTTGGGCGCTGAGGCCAGTGCACCTGGTAGAGGTCGAGATAGTCGGTTTGCAGACGCGTCAGACTGTTGTGCAGCGCGTCGCGAATGTTCTTGCGGTCCAGCGCCTGATTGGGGCGGATGCCGCTGTCGTTATTGCGTGACGGGCCGCTAACCTTAGAGGCAATCACCAGTTTTTCACGGTTGCCGCGTTTCGTCAGCCAGTTGCCAACGTAGGTTTCAGTCAGACCCTGGGTTTCCGGGCGCGGCGGCACAGGATACATCTCCGCGACGTCGATCAGGTTGATACCCTGACTCACGGCGTAATCAAGCTGTGCATGGGCGTCGGCTTCGCTGTTCTGTTCACCAAACGTCATTGTGCCAAGCCCGAGGGTGCTTATCTCAAGAGAGCTGTGGGGGATACGGTGGTACTGCATAAGCCGGCTTCCTTTTATCAACAGCGTCGGGAAAGAGTCCCGACAAAGGAATATAAAAATGGCAGAGGGGAAGAAAAAGGGAAAGCAGAAAATGAAAAAAGGCCAGCAAGCGGCTGACCTCTCTGTCTTTATCGTTTAATAATCTGTGAGACGTCGTCGCGATTGATCTGCATTCTGTTGCCCTGCTGATCTTCGTAGCTGATAAGCCCGGTGTCGTCGTCGACTTCTGGTTTTCCGTCGGTAAGAATCATTCGGCCATCTTTGGTCGCCATGACGTAATCGCTGCTACAGCCGGAAACTGCAAAGGCTAAACCTACTGCGGAAATCAATACTGCCCATTTTGTCATCGTCATCCCCTTTATCGCCGCACTCTTAATAGTCTAGTAATAACCGACTCTTGCGTTAGCATAAAGCAGTAAAATCTGAAAAAAATCAGACATGGCCCTCAAAAGAGGGCCAAAAACGACAGATTAGAGCGGATTTTTTTTGTTTCTCAGCAGATTGAGGCTTTCTACTGCGATAGAGAAGAACATGGCGAAGTAGATGTAGCCTTTCGGCACGTGGACGTCAAAGCTCTCGAGGATCAGCGTAAAGCCGACCAGAATCAGGAATGACAGCGCCAGCATTTTCACCGATGGATGGCGATCGACAAATTCGCCGATTGAACGTGCGGCAAACATCATCACGCCCACCGCAATCACCACCGCCGCCATCATGATAAACAGATGGTCAGAGAGACCAACGGCAGTAATGACCGAGTCGAGGCTGAAGATAATATCCAGCAGCATGATCTGCACAATCGCGCCGAGGAACGAATGCACGTTGGTTTTCAGCCCTTCCTCATCGCCTTCGATCGACTCGTGAATTTCCTTACTGGCCTTCCAGATAAGGAACAGCCCGCCCAGCAGCAGGATAATATCGCGCAGCGAGATGGCCTGATCGAACACGGTGAACAGCGGGTTGGTGAGCTTCACCACCCAGGCGATAGAAGCCAGCAGCCCCAGACGCATCACCATCGCCCCCATCAGCCCTAAACGACGGGCATGGGCGCGTTGCGCGGTAGGAAGCTTAGCGACGACCAGAGAGAGAAAAATAATATTATCGATCCCCAGAACGATCTCCAGCAGCGTCAGCGTACCGAGCGCAAGCCAGGCGTTGGGGTCGGTGATCCATGCAAATAACATTAGATAAGTCCTGCCAAAAAAAGCGAAAGCGTCAATAGATGTACTTTGTGGGTGCTGTAGGGCAATCCTGCCGCCAGCAGCACGAGGAGTATAATCCCGGTGGGCGGCAGGGCAAAAAAATTAATGCGTTTGCAGCATAAAGTGGCGCGCCAGCAAGGCGGCGGTGAAGTTCTTTTTGAGATAGAAACCGCGCGGCAGCGTCATAATCGGTTCACCGTGCGCGCCGATGGCTTCGGTGAGCGCTTTGCTGTTGGCGGCCTTTGGGCGGAGCTGCAGCACTTCGCCGTGTCGGGCGGTAATGCGCTCGACCTGTCCCAGAACAATCAGATCCATTAACTCTTCCCAGTCCATTTGCAGCTGATGCTCTTCTTCCGGGCTCGGCGTCCACAGCAGCGGCGCGCCGACGCGGCGCTCGGCGAGCGGGATCGTTCTTTCGCCCTCTACCGGAATCCACAATACCCGCTTGAGCTTATGGCGAACGTGGCTGTTTTCCCAGGTGACGCCGGAATTGCCGGTCAGCGGGGCGACGCAGACGAACGTGGTCTCCAGCGGGCGTCCCTGGCGGTCAATGGGAATCGTTTTCAGCTCGACCCCCAGCGCGGCG
Organism: Kluyvera sp. Awk 3; assembly: GCF_028069715.1. Lineage (NCBI taxonomy): Bacteria > Pseudomonadati > Pseudomonadota > Gammaproteobacteria > Enterobacterales > Enterobacteriaceae > Kluyvera > Kluyvera sp. Awk 3. The sequence continues at coordinate 3,270 of NZ_JANEWH010000017.1, forward strand.
AAATCCTGCTCTGGCTTACTGCCGGCGCTGGCGCCGAGCCAGATTTCCAGCAGCACGCCAATCCAGCCTTTATCACGCTTCAAATCTTTGGGCGGGACGATTCCGGCCATCGCCGCCAGTTCGCCCAGCGAATAGCCCGCCAGACGCTGCGCTTGCGCGAGCAGCTCGGCCTGGGTTTTGGGCGATTCGGGAAGCGGGGCGAGCATTGACATGATAAAGCGCCTTCTGGTGAAAAAATGTACGACTGTTTTGCCGGGTGTGGATAGAGTTTAACTTTTTCTGAGTAAATATATCAACGTGATGATTATAATGGATTTTTTAAGCTATTTTTCAGCGTAAAAAGGCCGCGAAAAAAGGTTTTCCAAATCTGGTCACTGACAATGAACAGGATCTTACACCATGTTATCCACAGAAAAATGGGATAACTGGGGAAAAGCCCCACTACTGTTTCAATTTACAGCCTTGACGTGCGACGAAAATCGAATTTTCGCACAAAAGATGTCTAAGATGTTGGCACAATCTGTGGATAAAATCGGCGTTGCTCGATCTTTCATCAGTTGGAGGATCCCCTATGTGATGATCATCACGTTATGCGCTAATGCAAGAGGATTAACTATAATAACTTAATGAAAAATATCATTTTACTGTGAACGGCTTGCATGCGATTATTCAGAGTAGTCTGGGTTTTCCCTGGGTAATTCCGTACTTCTTCACAACTCTATCCACAGAAAAAGTGAATAAAATCGCGGATGAACGCGGCTCTCTGTTTATAACTCTGATGATTACTGTGAGTTATTCAAATGTTATTCGATGGTCGTGCTGTAATAGAGTGGTTTACCGTTTCCAGCGAGTGTGAAACAATCATTCACATTGAAGCTTATTTTGAGGTAGTCCGGTGATTGATGACGATGGCTACCGCCCAAATGTTGGTATTGTAATTTGCAATCGTCAGGGCCAGGTTATGTGGGCCCGACGCTACGGTCAGCACTCCTGGCAATTCCCGCAAGGGGGTATAAACCCCGGTGAGACAGCAGAACAGGCGATGTATCGGGAACTGTTCGAAGAAGTTGGATTAAGCCGTAAGGATGTACGGATCCTCGCTTCGACCCGAAACTGGTTGCGTTACAAATTGCCTAAACGTTTGGTGCGTTGGGACACAAAGCCGGTTTGTATCGGCCAGAAACAAAAATGGTTTCTCTTGCAGTTGATCGGCAATGACGCGGATATCAATATGCAAACCAGCAGCACGCCGGAGTTCGACGGCTGGCGCTGGGTGAGTTACTGGTATCCGGTGCGTCAGGTCGTGTCGTTTAAACGTGACGTCTACCGCCGGGTGATGAAAGAGTTCGCCAGCGTAGTGATGGCGCTTGCGGAGAGCGCGCCAAAACCGCAAAGCGCGCCTGCTTATCGACGTAAAAGAGGTTAAGCCACGCATATTATGCTCACTCGCTTACGCGAAATTGTTGAGAAGGTCGCGAGTGCGCCTCGTCTGAACGAGGCGCTGGATATTCTGGTCACCGATGTCTGCCTGGCTATGGAGACCGAGGTTTGTTCCGTCTATCTCGCCGACAACGATCGACGCTGCTTCTATTTAATGGCGACCCGCGGCCTGAAAAAACCGCGCGGTCGTACCATTACGCTCGCCTTCGATGAAGGGATCGTCGGGCTGGTCGGCCGCCTGGCCGAACCGATTAACCTCGCCGACGCGCAAAAACACCCCAGCTATAAATACATTCCCTCAGTGAAAGAAGAGCGCTTCCGCGCGTTTCTGGGCGTGCCGATCATTCAGCGCCGCCAGCTGCTGGGCGTGCTGGTGGTGCAGCAGCGCGAGCTGAGGCAGTACGACGAAAGCGAAGAGTCATTCCTGGTCACGCTTGCCACTCAGATGGCGGCTATCCTCTCGCAGTCTCAGTTGACGGCGCTGTTCGGGCAGTATCGTCAGACGCGTATCCGCGCGCTGCCGGCTTCGCCAGGCGTGGCGATCGCCGAAGGCTGGATGGACGCCACCCTGCCGCTGATGGAGCAGGTGTATGAAGCGTCATCGCTGGATACGCAACTGGAGCGCGAGCGTTTAACCGGCGCGCTGGAAGAGGCGGCGAACGAATTTCGTCGTTACAGCAAACGCTATGCCGCTGGAGCGCAAAAAGAGACGGCGGCGATTTTTGACCTCTATTCGCACCTGCTCTCTGACGCCAGCCTGCGCCGCGCGCTGTTTGCTGCGGTGGATAATGGCTCGGTGGCCGAATGGGCGGTAAAAACGGTTATTGAGAAGTTCGCCGAACAGTTTGCCGCGCTCAGCGACGGCTACCTGAAAGAACGCGCGGGCGACCTGCGCGCGCTGGGGCAGCGTCTGCTGTTCCACCTTGATGACACCACCCAAGGCGCCAATGCCTGGCCGCCGCGCTTTGTGCTGGTGGCGGATGAACTCTCCGCCGCTACGCTCGCGGAAGTGCCGCAGGATCGTTTAGCCGGCGTGGTGGTACGCGACGGTGCCGCCAACTCTCATGCCGCGATCATGGTACGCGCGTTGGGGATCCCTACGGTGATGGGCGCCGATATTCAGCCGTCGATCCTCCATGGGCGTACGCTGGTGGTGGATGGCTACCGCGGCGAGCTGCTGGTGGATCCTGAACCGATCCTGCTACAAGAATACCAACGGCTTATCAGCGAAGAAAACGAACTCAGCCGCCTGGCGGAAGGAGACGTTGAGCGCCCGGCAGAGCTGAAAAGCGGCGAGCGCGTGAAGGTGATGCTCAATGCCGGTCTTAGTCCGGAGCATGAGCAGAAGCTGGGGCGGCGCATCGACGGCATTGGCCTGTATCGCACTGAAATTCCGTTTATGCTGCAAAGCGGTTTCCCTTCCGAAGAGGAGCAGGTGGCGCAGTATCAGGGCATGCTACAGATGTTCAACGACAAGCCGGTGACTCTACGTACGCTGGACGTCGGGGCAGACAAACAGCTGCCGTATATGCCGATCAGTGAAGAGAACCCCTGCCTGGGCTGGCGCGGGATCCGCATCACGCTCGATCAGCCGGAGATCTTCCTTATACAGGTGCGCGCGATGCTGCGCGCCAACGCGGCGACCGGCAATCTGAGCATTTTGCTGCCAATGGTCACCAGTCTGGAAGAGGTTGACGAAGCGCGCCGTCTCATCGACCGCGCCGGTCGCGAAGTGGAAGAGATGATCGGCTACGCCATTCCGAAACCGCGCATTGGCATTATGCTGGAAGTGCCGTCGATGGTCTTTATGCTGCCGCATCTGGCGAACCGCATCGACTTCATTTCCGTGGGCACCAACGATCTCACGCAATATGTGCTGGCGGTGGATCGTAACAATACCCGCGTTGCCAGCATCTACGATAGCCTGCATCCGGGGATGATTCGCGTGCTGTTGATGATTGTGCAGGAAGCGGAACGCTATGGCATCGATTTACGTCTGTGTGGCGAAATGGCGGGCGACCCGATGTGCGTCACCATCCTGATTGGCCTGGGATTCCGACATCTGTCGATGAACGGTCGTTCGGTACCGCGCGTGAAGTATCTGCTGCGTAATATCGATCTTGAAGACGCGCAAACGCTCGCCCAGCGCAGCCTTGAGGCGCAGATGGCCACCGAAGTGCGCCATCAGGTTGCGGCCTTTATGGAACGTCGTGGTCTCGGTGGCCTGATTCGCGGCGGCCTGTAGGCCGAATAAGCGCAGCGTCATCAGGCAACCCGATGCCCATTGCCGGATGTCAGTGTCGCCGGGAGTCTCCGGCGACCTTCGCTTATACATATCTTTTACATCTTCCCCGCATCACCTCTCAGCCCCCTTATGCTATCATTCGCACCTTTGGAGCGCCTGAAGCCTACGGCGCGCATCTCTACCGCTGTCCACTTTCGGCGGAATAACAAGCATTTGTGGTGACAGATGAATAGTGGTTATCTGCGTTTCCCGGACTTTGATCCGGTAATTTTCTCCATCGGACCGGTCTCCCTGCATTGGTACGGCATGATGTACCTGGTGGGCTTTATCTTTGCCATGTGGCTGGCGACGCGTCGCGCGAACCGCCCGAACAGCGGCTGGACGAAAAACGAAGTTGAAAACCTGCTGTATGCAGGCTTCCTCGGGGTCTTCCTCGGTGGGCGCATCGGCTACGTGATGTTCTACAACTTCGACTCTTTCCTGCAGGATCCGCTGTATCTGTTCCGCGTCTGGGACGGTGGGATGTCCTTCCACGGCGGCCTGATCGGCGTGATCGTGGTGATGATTATCTTCGCCAAACGCACCAAGCGGACCTTCTTCCAGGTGTCTGATTTCATTGCGCCGCTGATTCCGTTCGGCCTGGGGTGTGGTCGTCTGGGTAACTTTATCAACGGCGAACTGTGGGGCCGCGTTGATCCGAGCTTCCACTACACTATGCTGTTCCCGGGCTCCCGTGCGGAAGACCTGGCGCTGTTGCCGTCGCACCCGGAATGGCAAACGCTGTTTGATACTTACGGTTCCCTGCCGCGCCACGCGTCGCAGCTGTATGAACTGGCGCTGGAAGGGGTTGTCCTGTTCCTGATCCTGAACTGGTTTATCCGTAAGCCGCGTCCGGCAGGGTCAGTTTCCGGCCTGTTCCTGATTGGCTACGGTCTGTTCCGCATCATCTCTGAATTCTTCCGCCAGCCGGACGCGCAGTTCACCGGTGAATGGGTACAGTACATCAGCATGGGGCAGATTCTTTCGATTCCGATGGTGCTTGCGGGTATCATTATGATGGTCTGGGCGTTTCGCCGTCCGCAGAAACAGATCTCCTGAGGAAGCATGAAACAGTATCTCGAACTGATGCAGAAGGTGCTCGATGAGGGCACCCAGAAAAATGACCGCACCGGCACCGGTACGCTCTCTATTTTTGGCCACCAGATGCGCTTTAACCTGCAAGAAGGTTTCCCGCTGGTGACCACCAAGCGCTGCCATCTGCGCTCTATCATCCACGAACTGCTGTGGTTCCTGCAGGGCGACACCAATGTTGCCTACCTGCATGAAAATAACGTCAGCATCTGGGATGAGTGGGCCGATGAGAACGGCAACCTTGGCCCGGTCTACGGCAAACAGTGGCGCGCCTGGCCGACGCCGGATGGCCGTCATATCGACCAGATCACCACCGTCATGAACCAGCTGAAAAACGACCCGGACTCGCGCCGTATCATCGTTTCGGCGTGGAACGTCGGCGAGCTGGATAAGATGGCGCTGGCGCCGTGTCACGCCTTCTTCCAGTTCTACGTGGCAGACGGCAAACTCTCCTGTCAGCTCTACCAGCGCTCTTGCGATGTGTTCCTCGGCCTGCCGTTCAACATCGCCAGCTATGCGCTGCTGGTGCATATGATGGCGCAGCAGTGCGACCTGGAAGTGGGCGACTTCGTCTGGACTGGCGGGGATACCCACCTTTACAGCAACCACATGGAACAGACCGCGCTGCAGCTGACGCGCGAACCACGCGCGCTGCCGAAGCTGGTGATTAAACGCAAACCTGATTCTATTTTCGACTACCACTTTGAAGACTTCGAAATCGAAGGCTACGACCCGCATCCGGGTATCAAAGCGCCGGTGGCGATTTAATCTTCCTGACCGAAAAACGGCGCTGCTCTCAGCGCCGTTTTTTATTTTCTGAATGCTGCTTCCCGTATATTTGTAACCCGCTGCAACTCGTTCACCTTTTTCCGAAGCCCCACGTAAAACGCGTAATCCGCGCTCGCGCTTTGTTGCCCATCGCAGGAAACTGCCGCCATGAACAGAGAACAGGGTTACACCCTTATCGAAACCTTAATCGCCTTGACGCTGGTGCTCATTCTTGGCGCTTCTGGCCTGTATGGCTGGCGCAGCTGGCAGCAAGAACAGCGTTTGTGGCAAACCGCCAGTGCGCTACGGGACTATCTGCTTTATCTGCGTAACGATGCCAACTGGCATAACCGAGACCGTCGGCTACGGGTTAACCACGAAGCGGAGGGCTGGTGCCTCATCGCGGACGATGCGGTACTGGAAGGCTGCCCTACCGGAAACCCGGCTATTTTCAAGCCGCCGTGGACCGAGGTTTCACTCAGCAAAATGACGCCAAACCTGACTTTCTTTGGCCTGCGAAATACCGCGTGGGCGGGGAGCCTGATGGTGTCGGGCGAGGCGGGGAGCTGGACGATTGTTATCTCCAGTTGGGGGCGAATTCGCCTGTGTGAGGGGGCCACATGCTGATGCGAGGTTTCTCATTGCTGGAAGTATTGATCGCCATGGCTATCAGCAGCGTATTGCTGCTTGGCGCGTCACGCTTTCTCCCCGCGCTCCAGCGGGGCGTACTGGCGCAGACGCAGCAGCAAACGCTGGAAGACGATCTCTGGCAGCGAGTGTTCACGGTCGCGAAGCATTTGCAGCGCGCTGGGTACTGTGGGGATGACGACTGCGGCGGCGAAGCATTGCAGATTGCGCAGCAGGGGCAGTGCGTGATTGCCCGCTGGGATGGCGACAGCAATGGTCTCTGGCAAACGTCGCCCGCCGACGAGGCTGACAGCATCGGCTTCCGGCTACAGTCCGGCGTGCTGGAAACGCTACGTGGCGCGACCACCTGCGAAGGAAAAGGGTGGGACAAAATGACCGATCCCGCAGCGCTCACGGTGACGAGCTTTCAGGTGGTGCGCCATGCATTTAGCGGTTTTCCGCCCGAGCTTGCTATTACGTTGTCGGCAACCGGTACGCGCGGCGGCAGGGTCACCGCGCAGTACGGCGTGACGGGATACAACCAGTGAATGCCGAGCGCGGCGTTTCGTCGCTGGCCATGGTGCTGATGCTGCTGGTGCTCGGCAGCCTGATGCTACAGGGGCTGAATCAGGCGCAGCGCCAGCGGTTGGCGATGGTGAACGACGAAAGCCTGGCTATACGGCGCACGGCGCAGGCGCATTCGGCGTTGCAGTGGGGGATGCGCCAACCATGGGGAACTGAAGCGGGAACCCAGTGTATGACCTATGCCGCAGACACCCGCGTTTGCCTGCGCTTATTGACCGACGGCAGGTTGTTGCTGATAGCACAAAGCGACGGTTTCTCGCTATGGCAATCGGGACGTTGGGCCGCCGGTAGCCTTCAGTTTTCAGCCCATGGCTGGAGTGATTTTTGTCCCCTGAAGGAGGCGCTACTATGCCAGATACCCTGAAATCACGCGGTTTTAGCCTGCCGGAGGTGATGCTGGCCATGTTGTTAATGGTAATGGTGGTGACGGCGCTTGGCGGATACTACCGCGCGTTGGCCGCCGGTAACACTCAGCTTAATCAGTATCGTCAGATGTGGCGCTATGCATGGGCGCAAACGCAGCAACAGGCCGCGCCGCTGCCGGAAGGCTGGAACAGCCAGCGGGTACAGACATCGTCACAACGTTGTGTCAGCATCAATGCTACTATTACCACCCCCATGGGCAGGCAAGGGCGTTTAACGCGTCTGCATTGCCCGGTCAGTCAGTAGTCAGGAGCGAATATGTTAAGGGTCTACCACTCCAACCGTCTGGACGTGCTGGAAGCGTTAATGGAATTTATCGTGGAGCAGGACCGGCTGGCTGACCCCTTCGAGCCTGAAATGATCCTCGTGCAGAGTACCGGGATGGCGCAATGGCTACAGATGACGCTCTCCCAGCGATTTGGTATCGCCGCTAACATCGATTTCCCGCTGCCCGCGAGCTTTATCTGGGACATGTTTACCCGCGTTTTGCCCGAGATTCCCGGCGAGAGCGCCTTTAATAAGCAAAGCATGAGCTGGAAGCTGATGACGCTGCTGCCGGGCATGCTGGACGACGAGGCTTTTACGCCGCTGCGCCACTATCTGACTGACGATGCCGATAAACGCAAGCTGTTCCAGCTGGCCTCACGCGTGGCCGATCTGTACGACCAGTATCTGGTCTATCGCCCGCAGTGGCTCACGAAGTGGGAAGCCGGAGAGTTAGTGGATGACGTCGGTGAGGCGCAGCAGTGGCAGGCTCCGCTATGGAAAGCGCTGGTGGAGCACACCGCAGCGCTGGGGCAGCCGCAGTGGCACCGCGCCAATCTCTACCAACGCTTTATCGACACGCTGGAAAACAGCAGCGAGAAACCTGACGGGCTGCCGTCGCGGGTGTTTATCTGCGGAATCTCAGCGCTGCCGCCGGTGTATCTGCACGCGCTACAGGCGCTGGGCAAGCATGTGGATATCTACGTGCTGTTCACCAACCCGTGCCGCTATTACTGGGGTGACATTAAGGATCCGGCGTTCCTCGCCCGGCTGATGGCGCGCCAGCGCCGACACTATCGTGAGCAGCGTGAGCTGCCGTTGTTCCAGGACGCCAGCAGCGCGCCGGAGCTGTTTAACGATAACGGCGAACAGGACGTTGGTAACCCGATGCTGGCCTCCTGGGGCAAACTGGGGCGCGACTATATCTACCTCCTGGCAGGGCTGGAGCGCTATCAGGAGCTGGATGCGTTCGTCGATATCGAGCCGGATAACCTGCTGCACAATCTTCAATACGACGTGCTGGAGCTGAAAAACAGCGCAGTGGCCGGGCGAACTGCCGAAGAGTTTGCCTGGAGCGGCAACAAACGCACCCTAGCCCACGATGACTGCAGCCTGACCGTCCACGTCTGCCACAGCCCGCAGCGCGAGGTGGAAGTATTGCACGACCGTCTGCTGGCGATGCTGGAGGCCGACCCGACGCTGACGCCGCGCGATATCATCGTGATGGTGGCGGACATCGACAGCTACAGCCCGTTTATCCAGGCCGTGTTTGGCAGCGCCACCGGCGAGCGCTATCTGCCTTACGCCATTTCCGACCGCCGCGCCCGTCAGGCGCATCCTGCGATGCAGGCATTTATTACGCTGCTTTCCCTACCGGACAGCCGCTTTACCAGCGAAGACGTGCTGGCGCTGCTCGACGTCCCGGTACTGGCCGCGCGCTTCAACATTGATGAAGCCGGTTTGCAGCATCTGCGCCAATGGGTCAGCGAATCTGGCGTGCGTTGGGGGATGGACGACGACAACGTGCGCGAACTCGATCTCCCGGCGACCGGGCAGCATACCTGGCGCTTTGGTTTGACGCGCATGCTGCTGGGTTACGCCATGGAAAGCCGCCAGGGCGAGTGGCAGGACGTGCTGCCCTATGATGAATCCAGCGGGCTTATCGCCGAGCTGGTGGGGCATTTGGCTTCGCTGCTCATGCAGCTTAACCGCTGGCGACAGGTGCTGACGCAAGGGCGTTCACTCGAAGAGTGGCTACCGGTGTGTCGTGAAATGCTTAACGACTTCTTCCTGCCGGATCAGGATACCGAAGCGGCGCTAACGCTGATTGAGCAGCAGTGGCAGGGGATTATCGCTCAGGGTGTACAGTCGCATTACGCCGGTGAAGTGCCGCTGTCGCTGCTGCGCGATGAGCTGGCTCAGCGTCTGGACCAGGAGCGTATCAGCCAGCGCTTCCTGGCGGGCCCTATCAACATTTGTACCCTGATGCCGATGCGTTCTATTCCGTTCAAAGTGGTGTGCCTGCTGGGCATGAACGATGGTATCTACCCGCGCGCGCTGGCGCCGCTGGGCTTTGACCTGATGAGCCAGAAGCCGCTGCGCGGCGATCGTAGCCGTCGCGACGATGACCGTTACCTGTTCCTCGAAGCCATGATGTCGGCGGAAAAATCGCTTTATATCAGCTACATCGGTCGCTCTATTCAGGATAACAGCGAGCGCTACCCATCGGTGCTGGTGCAGGAACTGCTGGACTATATCGGCCAGAGCCACTGCCTGGAAGGCGATGAGGCGCTGAACTGCGATGAAAGCGAGCGACGGGTCAAGAGTCACATCATGCACCTGCATAGCCGCATGCCGTTCGACGCGGAGAATTACCAGCACGATGAGCGCCAAAGCTATGCTCAGGAATGGCTGGCGGCCGCCAGCCGTCAGGGGGAAGCGCACGGTGAATTTATTCAGCCGCTGGAACCTGTTGAACTGACAACGCTGCCGCTGGAGCAACTTCAGCGCTTCTGGCGTCATCCGGTTCGTGCCTTCTTCCAGATGCGCTTACAGGTCAATTTCCGTAGCGAAGAGAGTGATATTCCCGACACCGAGCCGTTTACCCTTGAGGGGCTGACCCGCTACCAGCTTAACCAACAGTTGCTCAATACCCTGATTGAAGAGCAGACGCCGGATGTGATGTATCGCCGCTATCGTGCGGCGGGAGAACTGCCCTACGGGCCGTTTGGCGAAATTGCCTGGGAGGCGCAGCGTCAGGAGATGGCCGCGCTGGCGAGCAGGGTTATTGAATATCGCCGGGAAGGAAAGAGTCTCGAAATAGACCTTGATTGCGACGGGGTTAACATAACCGGATGGTTACCGCAGGTTCAGGAGAATGGGCTGTTGCGCTGGCGGCCATCTTTGCTTAGCGTGGCACAAGGAATGCAACTTTGGCTGGAACACCTTGTCTACTGTGCTAGCGGCGGCAGCGGCGAAAGCCGGCTGTTGCTGCGCAAAGAGGGCGAGTGGTGCTTCCCACCCCTGGCGGCGGATGAAGCGAAAGCGTATCTGTCACAACTGGTCGCCGGGTACCGCGAGGGCATGTGCCAACCGCTGCTGTTCTTACCTGAAAGCGGAGGTGCGTGGATAAAAGCCTGTTACGATGCCCAAAATGATGCCATCTTAAGGGACGAGGAAACGCAGCAAAAAGCACGCAGCAAGTTTATGCAGGTGTATGAAGGCAATATGGTGGTGAGCGGCGAAGGGGCCGATGTCTGGTATCAGCGCCTGTGGCGTACCCTGGAACCCGCGCAGTATGAGGCGATTATCGAGCAAACGACGCCGTATCTGCTGCCGCTATTTCGCTTTCACCAGGCATAGTTGCTGTATAAAAATTGCGCAATCTGAGTTGTTCATTTACTATGCGCAACGCGTCACGGACCGATGAGTGGCAGCCGTCAGACCCATTTGTCTGGCCGGGAGCTGCCCGCACAAGCATTGAGATTCAGCAGTATTTGTTAATGGTGAGGTCCGTGAATGCCCCGCAGTATCTGGTTGAGTATTGTAGTTTTTGTCACCGCCTTTTGGGCGACCGTAGGTCAGGCAGACACCGGATGGCAACCGATTCAGGAAACCATCCGTAAAAGCGAAAAAGATAGCCGTCAGTATCAGGCGATTACGCTGGATAACAAGATGGTTGTGCTGTTGGTATCCGATCCTCAGGCGGTGAAATCACTGTCGGCGCTGGTGGTACCGGTTGGTTCGCTGGAAGATCCTGATTCGCATCCGGGCCTTGCGCATTTCCTTGAACATATGACGTTGATGGGCTCGAAGCACTACCCGCAGCCCGATAGCCTCTCGGAATTCCTCAAGCTGCACGGCGGCAGCCACAATGCCAGCACCGCGCCGTATCGCACCGCCTTCTACCTTGAAGTGGAAAACGATGCCTTGCAGGGGGCCGTTGACCGTCTGGCGGATGCCATTGCTGAACCGCTGCTGGATAAAAAATACGCCGACCGCGAACGTAACGCGGTAAACGCTGAGCTGACCATGGCGCGCTCCCGCGACGGTATGCGTATGGCGCAGGTTAGCGCTGAAACCATCAACCCGGCGCACCCCGGCGCGCGCTTCTCTGGCGGCAACCTCGAAACGCTGAGCGACAAGCCGAATAGCCCGGTGTATGAATCGCTGCTGGCCTTCCGCGACAAATACTACTCCGCTAACCTGATGAAGGCGGTGATTTACAGTAACAAACCGCTGCCGGAGCTGGCGCAGATTGCGGCACAAACCTATGGCCGCGTGCCGAATAAATCTATCGAGCGCCCGGACATTACCGTTCCGGTGGTCACCGACGCGCAGAAGGGCATCGTTATCCACTACGTACCCGCGCTGCCGCGTAAAGTGCTGCGCGTCGAGTTCCGTATTGATAACAACTCGGCCCAGTTCCGCAGCAAAACCGATGAGCTCATCACCTACCTTATCGGTAACCGCACGCCGGGCACGCTGTCCGACTGGCTGCAAAAGCAGGGGCTGGTTGAAGGTATTCGCGCCGATTCCGACCCGGTCGTAAACGGCAACAGCGGCGTGCTGGCGATTTCCGCCACCTTAACCGACAAGGGCCTTGCTAACCGGGATCAGGTGGTGGCGGCTATCTTTAGCTACCTCGACATGCTGCGCCAGAAGGGCGTCGACAAAAGCTACTTTGATGAACTGGCCCACGTGCTGGACCTCGACTTCCGCTACCCGTCGATTAACCGCGATATGGACTACGTCGAATGGCTGGCGGACACCATGATTCGCGTGCCGGTCGAACACACGCTCGATGCGGTGAACATTGCCGATCGTTACGATGCGCAGGCGATAAAAGATCGCCTGGCGATGATGACGCCGCAGAATGCGCGTATCTGGTACATCAGCCCGAAAGAGCCGCATAACAAGACGGCTTACTTTGTTGATGCGCCGTATCAGGTCGATAAAATCAGCGCGGAGACGTTCGCGAAGTGGCAGAAAGCGGCCGACGACATCACGCTGAATCTGCCGCAGTTGAACCCGTATATCCCCGATGACTTCACGCTGATCAAGAACGAAAAAAGCTACGCGCATCCGGAGCTGATTATCGACGAACCAAATCTGCGTCTGGTCTATATGCCGAGCCGCTATTTTGCGTCTGAACCGAAGGCCGATATCACCATGATCCTGCGTAACCCGCAGGCGATGGATAGCGCTAAAAATCAGGTGATGTTTGCCCTCAACGACTATCTGGCGGGCATTGCGCTCGACCAGCTCAGCAACCAGGCCGCCGTCGGCGGGATCAGCTTCTCGACCGGCGCCAACAACGGCCTGATGCTTAACGCCAACGGTTACACCCAGCGTCTGCCGCAGCTGTTTGGTGCGCTGTTAGAAGGTTATTTCAGCTATACGCCGACCGAAGATCAGCTTGAGCAGGCAAAATCCTGGTACAAGCAGATGATGGACTCGGCGGATAAAGGCAAAGCCTACGAACAGGCGATTATGCCGGTGCAGATGGTGTCGCAGGTGCCCTATTTCCAGCGCGAGGACCGCAAGGCGCTGCTGCCGTCGATCACGCTGAAAGAGGTGATGGCCTACCGCGATCAACTGAAAACCGGCGGACGTCCGGAGTTTATGGTAATTGGCAACCTGAGCGCCGAGCAGTCGACGACGCTGGCGCGCGGTATCCAGTCGCAGCTTGGCGCTAACGGTAACGAATGGTGCCGTAACAAAGATGTGCTGGTGGAAAAACAGCAGAACGTCATCTTCGAAAAAGCGGGCAACAGCACCGACTCGGCGCTGGCGGCGGTGTTTGTCCCGCCGAATGTGGATGAGTTCTCCAGCTCGGCGGCAAGCGCCATGCTGGCGCAGATTGTCCAGCCGTGGTTCTACAATCAGCTGCGTACTGAAGAACAGCTTGGCTACGCCGTGTTTGCCTTTTCGATGAACATTGGCCGTCAGTGGGGCATGGGCTTCCTGCTGCAAAGCAATGACAAACAGCCGGCGTTCCTGTGGCAACGTTTCAAAGCCTTCTTCCCGACCGCCGAGCAAAAGCTGCGGGCGATGAAGCCGGAAGAGTTCGCGCAGCTGCAGCAGGCGGTGATCGCCGACATGCTGCAAGCGCCGCAAACGCTCGGTGATGAAGCCTCACAGCTGAGCAAAGATTTCGATCGCGGTAATATGGCCTTTGATTCACGTGCTAAAGTAGTGGCCCAGATTAAGCTGTTAACGCCGCAAAAGCTGGCTGACTTCTTCCACCAGACCGTTGTTGCGCCACAGGGCATGACGGTGCTGTCGCAGGTTTCCGGCAGCCAGAATGGTAAGACGGACTATGCGCACCCGGAAGGCTGGAAGGTATGGGAGAGCATTAGCGCGTTGCAGCAAACCTTACCGATAAGACGAGAGAACGAATGACCGTAACTGCTGAGTCCCTTAATCCCCTGCGTTTGCCCCTCTACGGTGAGCGCCTGATTGAAGCCTCAGCGGGCACCGGAAAAACCTTCACCATCGCCGCACTCTACCTGCGGCTTCTGCTGGGGCTGGGCGGCGAGGCCGCCTTTCCCCGGCCGGTCAACGTCGAAGAGCTGCTGGTGGTGACCTTCACCGAGGCGGCAACTGAAGAACTGCGTGGGCGTATTCGCAGCAACATTCATGAACTGCGCGTCGCCTGTCTGCGTAACGCCACCGACAACCCGCTGTATGCCAGCCTGCTGGCGGAAATCGACGATCCTCAACAGGCGGCGAACGTTCTGCTGCTGGCCGAACGGCAGATGGATGATGCCGCGGTCTTTACCATCCACGGTTTCTGTCAGCGCATGCTTAGCCTCAACGCTTTTGAATCGGGGATGCTGTTCGAACAGCAGCTGATTGAAGATGAATCTCAGCTGCGCTATCAGGCCTGCGCCGACTTCTGGCGCCGCCACTGCTACCCGCTGAACCGCGAAATTGCGCAGGTGATCGTCGAGTCCTGGAAAGGGCCGCAGGATCTGCTGAAATCGATCGACCGTTATCTGCAAGGGGAAGCGCCGCAGCTGAAGATGCCGCTCAGTGCGACCGAGACGCTGGAATCACGTCATCAGCAGATCCTCGCGCAGATTGGCGACATCAAACAGCAGTGGCTGGCTGCGGTCGGCGATCTTGAACCGCTGCTGGAAAACTCGGGTATCGATCGTCGCAAATTCAACCGCGGCAACCAGGGCAAGTGGATCGACAAGATCAGCGCCTGGGCGCAGGAAGAGAGCAAAAACTACCAGCTCCCTGATGCGCTGGAAAAATTCAGCCAGTCGTTCCTGGCTGAACGCACCAAAGCGGGCGGAGAAGTGCCAACGCACCCGCTGTTCAGCGCCATTGAGCGTCTACTGGACTCGCCGCTCACGCTCAACGACCTGGTGATTGCCCAGGCGATGAAAGAGATTCGTGAGGCGGTAGCCCGCGAGAAGCGCCGTCGCGGCGAGTTGGGCTTTGACGATATGCTAAGCCGCCTTGATGAAGCGCTGGAGAGCGAAAGCGGCGAGGCGTTAGCCGCCGCCATTCGACAGCGTTTTCCGGTGGCGATGATCGATGAATTCCAGGATACCGACCCGCAGCAGTACCGTATTTTCCGCCGCATCTGGCGCCAACAGCCGGAGACCGCGTTGCTGCTGATTGGCGACCCGAAGCAGGCGATCTACGCCTTCCGCGGCGCCGATATCTTTACCTACATGCGTGCGCGCGGCGATGTGGCGGCGCACTATACGCTCGATACCAACTGGCGTTCCGCGCCGGGCATGGTGGCAAGCGTCAACCGCCTGTTTGGGCAGGTTGATAACCCCTTTATGTTCCGCGACATTCCGTTCCTGCCGGTCAAATCTGCCGAGAAAAATGCCTCGCTACGTTTTGAGGTTGATGGCGAAAATCAACCGGCAATGAACCTCTGGCTGATGCCCGGTGAGGGCGTTAGCGCGGGCGACTACCAGAACTTTATGGCCCAGCAGTGCGCGGCGCAGATTCGCGACTGGCTCACCGGCGGCCAACGCGGCACGGCGCTGCTGTGGCGCGGCAACAGCGCGCGTCCGGTGCAGGCCTCAGACATTACCGTACTGGTGCGTAACCGCCAGGAAGCCTCGTTGATTCGCGATGCGCTGAATGCGCTGGCCATTCCGTCGGTGTATCTTTCCAACCGCGACAGCGTATTCGAAACCCCGGAAGCGCAGGAGCTTCTGTGGGTGTTGCAGGCGGTGCTGACGCCGGAGCGGGAAAATACCCTGCGCAGCGCGCTGGCGACGGCGATGTTTGGCCTGAACGCGCGGGACATTGAGCAGCTGAATCAGGATGAGCACGCCTGGGATGCGCTGGTGGAGGAGTTCAGCGACTATCGGCTTATCTGGCAGCGCCGCGGTGTGATGCCGATGATTCGTGCCCTGATGAATGCGCGCTCCCTCGCGGAAAACCTGCTCGCCACTCACGGCGGCGAACGGCGTTTAACCGATATTCTGCATCTTAGCGAGCTGCTACAAGAAGCGGCCACCGGGCTTGAGAGCGAGCACGCGCTGGTACGCTGGCTGAACCAGCAAATCGCCGAGCCGGACACCAACGCTTCCAGCCAGCAAATGCGTCTGGAGAGCGACAAACACCTGGTGCAGATTGTCACCATTCACAAGTCGAAAGGGCTGGAATATCCGCTGGTCTGGCTGCCGTTTATCGCCCGTTTTCGTAAAGAGAAGCAGGCGTTCTATCACGATCGGGAATCCTTCGCGGCGGTGCTGGATCTTAACGAAAGCGATGAAAGCCTGGAGTTGGCGGAGGCCGAGCGTCTGGCAGAAGACCTGCGCCTGCTCTACGTCGCCTTAACCCGCGCCGTGTGGCACTGTAGCCTGGGGCTGGCGCCGCTCACCGCGCGGCGCAGCGATAAACCGACCGATACCGAACTCCATCACAGCGCGCCGGGAAGGTTGATGCAGAAAGGCGAGGTACTCGACGCCGCGGGTCTGGAAGCCTGTCTGCGTGCGCTGTGCGATGAGCACATTGCGCTGACGCTGGCGACAGCGCCCGACGACGCGCGTTGGCAGGCCACTCAGGCACAAATGCCTGAACTGGCGGCGCGTCAGGTGCTGCGTCGCGTCGTGGACGACTGGCGAGTCACCAGCTATTCCGGCCTGCAACAACGCGGCCACAGCGTGGCGCAGGATCTGCTGCCGCGTCTGGATATTGACGCCGCCGGCGCACAGGATACGCTGCCGGAACCGACGCTGACGCCGCATAATTTCCCGCGCGGCGCATCGCCGGGGACTTTCCTGCACAGTCTGTTTGAAGACCTCGACTTTACCCAGCCAGTGTCATCCGAGTGGATGCTGGAAAAGCTGCAAAGCAACGGCTTTGGCGAAGAATGGGAGCCGGTGCTGACGGCGTGGATTTCACAAGTGCTAGCCGCGCCGCTGGCGGATACCGGCATTGCGCTTAATCAGTTGAGCGCACAGCAAAAACAGGTGGAAATGGAGTTTTATTTACCCATCAACCGGCCGCTCGACCCGCTGGCGCTGGATGCCTTAACCCGCCGCTATGACCCGCTTTCGGCAGGCTGCCCTACGCTCGATTTCCGCCAGGTACGCGGCATGCTGAAAGGCTTTATCGACCTCGTTTTCCGCCACGATGGGCGCTACTACCTGCTCGACTACAAGTCCAACTGGCTGGGAGAGAACGGCGAGGCCTACACCCAACAGGCGATGGCCGAAGCGATGCAGTCGCACCGCTACGACTTGCAGTATCAGCTCTATAGCCTGGCGCTACACCGCTATCTGCGCCATCGCATTGCCGATTATGACTATCAACGCCACTTCGGCGGCGTGATTTACCTGTTCCTGCGCGGCGTTGACCGCGACGCGGGGCAGCAAGGGATATTCACTACCCGGCCAGACCCCGCGCTCATTGCGGCCATGGATGCACTGTTTGCCGGAGAAGGCGAGGAGATGGACGCATGAGTCTCGAACAACGTTTGCTGGATGCCGCCGAGCAGCGTCTGCTGCGCCCTCTGGACGTACAGTTTGCGCTGATGGTCGCGCACGACGAGCACCCGGCGGTGATGCTGGCGGCGGCGATGCTCAGCCGCGATACCGGCGAAGGGCACGTGTGCCTGCCTCTGTCGCACCTGAGTGCGACGATGCAGGCGAAAGGGCGCACGCGTGAATTCTGGCAGCAACTGTTCACCGATGCCGACGCGCCAGAAGACTGGGCTGAGCTGTTGCTGGCTTCTAAGGCCGTGAGTGCCGGTGAACGCCCGTCGCCGCTGATACTGAGCCGTGACCGGCTGTACCTCAACCGCATGTGGCATAACGAGCTGACGGTGGCGCGCTTCTTTAGCGACACCCAGGTTCCGCTGGCGGTAGACGAGGCGCAGCTCCAGCAGACACTGAGCGCGCTGTTCCCCACCAGTGACAACGTCGACTGGCAGAAAGTCGCTGCCGCCGTTGCGCTGACGCGGCGTATTTCGGTGATCTCCGGCGGCCCTGGCACCGGGAAAACCACCACCGTCGCCAAACTGCTGGCGGCGCTGGTACAGATGGCGAATGCCGAAAAACTCCGTATTCGTCTGGCGGCCCCGACGGGTAAAGCGGCTGCGCGCCTTACCGAATCTTTGGGCGCGGCGCTGCGTAAACTGACGCTAAGCGACGCGCATAAAGCGATGCTGCCGACCGAGGCCAGCACGCTGCACCGCCTACTGGGCGCGCAACCCGGCAGCCAGAAAATGCGCTACCACGCGGGCAACCCGCTGCACCTTGATGTGCTGGTGGTCGACGAAGCCTCAATGATCGACCTGCCGATGATGGCGCGGCTGATTGACGCGCTGCCGCCGCACGGGCGAATCATCTTCCTCGGCGACCGCGATCAGCTGGCGTCGGTTGAGGCGGGCGCGGTACTGGGGGATATCTGTAGCTGGGTGAACGCTGGCTATACGCCTGAACGCGCGGCGCAGCTAAGCCGCCTGGTAGGGGGCGACCTCCCGGCGGGTGAAGGCCAAACGGCGGGGGCGCTGCGCGACAGCCTCTGCCTGCTGCGCACCAGCTACCGTTTTGGCAGCGACTCGGGGATTGGGCAACTGGCGGGTGCGGTAAACCGGGGCGATAAAAAGGCCGTTGGCGAGGTCTTCGCCCGCGGCTTTAGCGATATCGAACTTAAACCGCTGCGCGCGACGGATGATTATGCCGCCATGCTCGACGATGCGCGGATGGGCTACGGTCATTATTTACAGCTTTTACGCGAGCAGGCCGAGCCCGCGGAGGTGCTGGCGGCGTTCGGTGAATATCAACTGTTGTGCGCGCTGCGGGAAGGGCCGTGGGGCGTCGGCGGGCTGAATACGCAGTTCGAACAGCTGTTGGCGCGTCATCGCCTGATTCAGCCGCAGCGCCATTCGCGCTGGTACGAAGGTCGCCCGGTGATGATTAGCCGTAACGACAGCGCGCTGGGGCTGTTTAACGGTGATATCGGCGTGGCATTAGATCGCGGGCAGGGGATGCGCGTCTGGTTCCCGATGCCGGACGGGACGATTAAATCGGTGCAGCCAAGCCGTCTGCCGGATCACGATACCGCCTGGGCGATGACGGTGCATAAATCGCAGGGTTCCGAGTTTACTCACGCCGCACTGGTACTGCCGACGCAGCTGGTGCCGGTGGTGAGCCGTGAGCTGGTCTACACCGCGATTACTCGCGCGAAGTCACGCCTGTCGATGTATGCCGATGAAAATCTGCTGGCTGCGGCGATTGCCACGCGTACAGAACGGCGCAGCGGATTGTCGGTGATATTTGCGGAGATGGCATAGTGCGTTAAGGGGGCACAATGTGCTCCCTTTACCTTTAAAGCTGTCTGTTATACACAAATTCGTGCGATAGGACCGAATATCTGTCAGTAAGGAGAGGGATTCCGTTCACTTTACGTAGGGTGGAATATGACGTTCTATCACCGGTGAACGGGCCAAGGGGGGCGGCCGCGCCCCCCTTGACAATCCCCGCGGCCCCGCGGGGAAATCGGTGCTTCGCACTACGCTCACCTACGAACTCCAGCCTGCGGCACGGCGAAACTCGACGTCCTGTCTCGGTTCGCCTCAGTCCGCCATCCATGGCGTCCTGACCTTGTCTTCCATTCTCCGGCTCGCCGATTTCCAGCGGGGACTCATCGGTTTCAGTGGCTCTGGTTTTTGCTGTTAACTAAAAGACCGCACTGGTGTTGGTGGCGTCTAAATCGCCGAAGCGTTCCCTGAAGGCCGGGGCAGCCCACAGGGATGTAGGCTGAGGGGACCGCGAAGCGGCGATTGGCCGCCCCTTGCGCGCTCTCTGCGCCCGTACAATTTATGTGGCGAGAGCTGAAAAGGAGCGCAACGGAGTGATCAATCCAAATACACCTCCCCCCTTTCTGATAACTGTCGCCAAGGATTATAAGAGACAGCTTCAAAAGGGAAGAGGGCGCGGGGACCGATCGGCGCAGCTAGACTAAATCCGCCATCAGCACCTTCGAACGACGCTGATAGTTATAAAGCTGCTTCTTACTCTCCGGCAGCAACTCGACATCAACCGGTTTAAACCCACGCTCCTGGAACCAGTGAATACTGCGGGTGGTCAGCACGAACAGATGATTCAGCCCCATTTGCTTCGCCTGCGCGGTAATGCGCTCAAGGAGCACTTCGCCGCGCGAGGAGCTGCGATAGTCCGGATGCACCGCCACGCAGGCCATTTCGCCAATCTTCTCTTCCGGGAACGGATAGAGTGCGGCACAGGCGATGGTGGTGTTATCGCGTTGAATAATCGTGAACTTGTCGATCTCCATCTCCAGTTGCTCGCGGGAGCGACGCACCAGAATCCCTTGCTGCTCCAGCGGCGCAATCAGGTCGAGGATACCGCCGATATCGTTAATGGTGGCGCGGCGGATCTGCTCGGCGCTCTCCATCACAATTTGCGTACCGATACCGTCGCGTGAGAACAATTCCTGTAACAGCGCGCCGTCTTCCTGATAGCTGATCAGGTGGCTGCGACGCACGCCGCTGCGGCAGGCTTTCACCGCGCCGCGCAGGAAGCGCGCGGTACCGGAGAGGTAGTCGCCTTCCTGCTCCAGCTCTTCGATGCGCGCCTGCGCTTCGTTCGGGAACAGCTCAGGAACGATTTCACCGGCTTCGTTGTAAACGCCCTGCGACGAGCAGAAGCCAATCATCTTCTCGGCCTTCAGCTTAATCGCCAGCTGAGTGGCAATTTCTTCCGAAGTCAGGTTAAAACTTTCGCCGGTGACGGAGACGGCTACCGGCCCCATCAGCACAATGGCGCCGCTGTCGAGCTGGCGGTGGATCGCCTCTTCATCAATACGACGAATACGCCCGCTGTGACAGTAGTCGATACCGTCATCCACGCCCAGCGGCTGGGCGATGATAAAGTTACCGCTGACCACATTGATGTGCGCGCCCTGGAGCGGCGTATTGTTCAGGCTCATCGACAGACGCGCGGTGATATCCAGCTGCAGTTGGCCCGCTGCCTGCTTAACCAGTTCAAGGGTTTTGCTATCGGTGACACGAATGTGTTTATGATAGGTTGGCTGATGCTGATGTTCGGCCAGATTGGCGTCGATTTGCGGACGCGCGCCGTAGACCAGCACCAGGCGGATGCCCAGGCTGTGCAGCAGACCTATGTCATTGACAATGCTTGAAAAGTTCTCATGCTCAATGGCTTCGCCGCCAAGCATGATGACAAACGTCTTGCCCCGATGAGCGTTAATATAGGGGACTGAATGACGAAACCCCTCGACCAGTTCGGTTCTACGTTCCTTCACCACGGCACAACCCTCAATGCATGATTATTCGTAATAAGTGTATTTTTATTCTGTTTTTGCGCTAAACGCAAGCCGGAATTTGCCTAAACATGGGAAAAATCTCCGCCAAATTTCGCTTAACCAACGAATGTTTACCCTTTTATAGATGACAGTTTATTCGCCTTTGGTTAAAGTTTTCGGTCAATCATATTTTGCTTAATTTGAAATCGTCTTTTTTTGCCTGGGATAGAGCATGTCAGGAAGTCAGTCTTTGAGTCGTCGCCGCCTGTTAAAAGGGGCGGGCGCCATGTGGTTGCTAAGTGTCAGTCAGGTTGGTTTCGCTGCCGTCAGTCAGGTGGTGGCCGTCCGCATCTGGCCTGCGTCCAGCTACACGCGCGTTACGGTGGAGTCCAACCGCGTGCTCAAGTATCGGCAGTTTGCGTTGAGCAATCCCGACCGCCTGGTGGTTGATCTTGAAGGGGTGAACCTCAACTCGGTGCTGAAAGGGATGGCGGCGCAGATTCGCGGTGACGATCCGTTCATTAAATCCGCGCGTGTCGGCCAGTTCGACCCGCAGACCGTGCGCATGGTGTTTGAACTGAAGCAGGACGTCAAACCGCAGCTGTTTGCCCTCGCGCCGGTTGCCAACTTTAAAGAACGTCTGGTGATGGATCTCTACCCCGCTAACGCGAACGATGTGCAGGATCCGCTGCTGGCGCTGCTGGAAGAGTACAACAAAGACGGCCTCGAAAAGCAGGTGCCGCCGGCTCAGAGCGGGCCGCAGCCGGGGAAAGCCGGTCGCGATCGACCAATTGTCATTATGCTTGACCCCGGACACGGCGGTGAAGACTCCGGGGCGGTGGGGCTGTATAAGACGCGAGAAAAAGACGTGGTGCTGCAAATCGCCCGTCGCCTGCGCGCGCTGATTGAGAAAGAAGGCAACATGAAAGCCTACATGACGCGCAACGAAGATATCTTTATTCCGCTGAAGGTGCGGGTGGCCAAAGCCCAGAAACAGCGCGCCGACCTGTTTGTTTCTATTCACGCGGATGCCTTTACCAGCCGTCAGCCGAGCGGCTCATCGGTGTTTGCGCTTTCCACCAAAGGAGCCACCAGTACGGCGGCGAAATACCTCGCGCAGACCCAGAACGCCTCGGACTTGATCGGTGGCGTCAGCAAAAGTGGCGACCGCTACGTCGACCACACCATGTTCGATATGGTGCAATCGCTGACCATCGCCGACAGCCTGAAGTTTGGGAAAGCGGTGCTCAAGAAGATGGGGCAGATTAACAACCTGCATAAAAATCAGGTTGAGCAGGCCGGATTTGCGGTGCTGAAAGCGCCGGATATTCCGTCGATCCTCGTCGAAACGGCGTTTATCAGTAACGTTGAAGAAGAACGCAAGCTGAAAACCGCGAAGTTCCAGCAGGAAGTGGCCGAGTCGATCCTCGCTGGCATTAAGGCCTACTTCGCCGACGGCGCAACGCTGGCGCGGCGCGGGTAACCGGGCGTGTCGCGTCTGAAAAGCGCCCACGGCGGCAATATCCGCGAAGCGGCGGCGCTGATGGGAGTTGCCGCCGACCAACTGCTGGATTTCAGCGCCAACATTAACCCGCTGGGTATGCCTGAAAGCTTAAAACGCGCGATTGTCGCCCAGCTCAGCTGCGCCGAACGTTACCCTGACGTCGAGTATCAGCAGCTGCATCAGGCGCTGGCGGCGCACCATAACGTTCCGCCGACATGGATTCTGGCGGGCAACGGCGAAACTGAATCCATCTTTACGCTCGTCCAGGGGCTGCGCCCACGCCGGGCGATGGTGGTTGCGCCCGGGTTTGCCGAATATCGCCGGGCGCTGGAAACCGTTGATTGCGCCATCGAGACCTTTTTCCTGCGTGAAGAGGACGACTGGCAGCTGACTGACCGTATTCTCCCGGCGCTGACCGCCGAGCTGGACTGCCTGTTTCTTTGCACGCCAAATAACCCTACCGGCCTGCTGCCGGATGGCGCGCTGCTGACGGCAATCGCCGAACGCTGTCGCGCGCTGGAAATCGCGCTGGTCCTCGACGAAGCCTTTCTCGATTTTATTCCCGATGAAGCGGGCTTTATCCCACGGTTGGCGCAGTATCCGCACGTCTGGGTGCTGCGATCGCTCACCAAATTCTATGCCATTCCCGGCCTTCGGCTGGGCTATTTGCTGAACAGCGATGAACGAGCGGTAGCCTGGCTGCGTCAGCGGCAGATGCCGTGGTCAATCAACGCTTTTGCCGCGCTGGCCGGCGAGGTGGTGCTCAACGATCATGATTATCAACAGGCGACGTTTCGCTGGTTAGCTGACGAAGGCACGCGCTTTTACCGGGCACTGGGTGAGATTGAGGGGCTGAAGGTGTATCCGGGGCGGGCGAACTATCTTTTCCTGTGCTGCGAGCGAGCGGAGGTTGATCTGCAGTATGCGCTGCTGGAAAAACAGATTCTGATTCGCAGCTGCGCCAACTATCCGGGGCTGGACGGGCGCTACTTCCGCGTGGCGATTCGCAGTTGCGAAGAAAACCAGCGGTTATTGACGGCGCTGCGTCAGGCGCTGGCCTGAACCCCGCCATTCACTGACGCGAGCAGATGCCGCTGCGGCCAGTGCGCCGCCAGGTCGCGCTGTGCCAGTGCCCAGTGCAGATAATCCACATCATGATAGCGACGGTCGAGCATCAGCCCGACCACGCTGCCGCTGTGCGCCACCGTCAGGCCGTACAGGCCACACCGCTCGACAAGTGAAAGCAGCGCCGTAAAACCCGGCTTTGGCAGCAGAGTCTGGCTCGCAACAGCGCTGAGCGTCGCCGCTTCGCCGAGCAGGCTGGGATTGCTGCCTGTGCAGGCGGTTTGTACCTTATCCCATGCCTGTTGCAGCACCTCAGCGTTGGCCTCCAGCGCCGTGCGTCGCGGCAGGCGGTGATAGTCGGCGGTGCGAAGCTGAACCGGGCTCTCCAGCACCAGCAGGTCAAAATGGGGGGCGGGGGCGCAGGCAATCTGGGTTTGGGCATGGTGGTGATCGAAAAGCGTCAGCGCATGAAACAGGGTGCTGTCCGTCGGCTCCAGCGATACGCACAGCGCCGCCAGTTCAGATTCACTGAGTGAATGTCCTAAATGATGCGCAGTGGCAACGGCAGTGGCGGCAATATCAGCGGTGCTGCTGGCCATCCCTTTCGCCACGGGAATGGTCGAGTCAAGCTCAATGCGTAGCGTCTGGCTCAGCGTTAGCGGATAGCCCCAGCGCGCCAGCAGCGTATTGACCATCGCCCGCGCTAGCGGTCGCTCATTGACGAGCGGCACGCCCTCGCGCACTTCCACGGTGCTATACCAGTCTATCGGGCAGGAGACGAGCTTTTCGCTGCCGAGAATCCAGCCCTGAATCAGTTCCCCACCGGAGGCGGGACAGCGCGCCACGCTCATGATTTTCCTTGCCTTGCCAAACGAAATATAACTACCGTAAATAAATATGCCGGTATTGTCATAGCGCAACGAAATCCTTCTTTCGCGGCGCTAGAGTAACCTGCTTTTTATTTTATGCGGGCCGATGTGCCGGCATAAATCTGCAACCAACAGGTTTGGCATAGTATGTGCCAGGGAAGAGGGTGTAAATCCCTCGCAGCCCCCGCTGCTGTAATGCTGACGACCCCGTGAAGACCACTGATCCTGAGGATCGGGAAGGGCGGGTGAGGATGACGCTAAGCCAGAAGACCTGCCTGTTGGCCATTCACAACAACTTCGGTGGGAAGTGGGTTGCTTTGAGTCGCACAGTCTTCGGACTGGGCGTGCGCACGGCTATACCCGAGAACCACCCTGAATAGGGTCAGGGTATGGCAGCCAGACAGCACGCATTTATCCTCGCAGGCACCGGCAGCGGCTGTGGTAAAACCACGGTGACGCTCGGCCTGCTGAGGCTGCTCCAGCAGCGCGGCCTGCGCGTTCAGCCCTACAAAGTCGGCCCGGACTACCTCGATACCGGCTGGCACACCGCACTGTGTGGCGTCGCGTCCCGCAATCTCGACAGTTTTATGCTGCCCCCTTCTACGCTCAATGCGCTGTTCGGCGAACAGATGCAGCAGGCCGATATTGCCGTTATTGAAGGCGTGATGGGCCTCTATGATGGTTACGGTACCGACCCCAACTATTGCAGCAGCGCGGCGATGGCGAAACAGCTGGGCTGCCCGGTGATTCTGCTGGTGGACGGCAAGGCGGTCTCTACCTCCATTGCCGCCACGGTGATGGGGTTTCAGCACTTCGACCCGAGCCTGAATATCGCGGGCGTCATCGTCAACCGCGTCAACAGCGATAGCCACTTCCAACTGCTGAAAAACGCCATTGAGCGTTACTGCGACCTGCCGGTGCTCGGCTACGTGCCGCGCGCGGAAGGGGTATCACTGCCGGAACGTCACCTTGGTCTGGTCACCGCCCGAGAATCGCTCATCGATGCGCAGCCGTGGCAGGATTTCGCCGCGACGCTGGAACGGACGCTGGATGTTGATCGCCTGCTGGAACTGAGCGTATTGAACACGTTACCGCCGGGCGAGTGGCCACCGATGCCGGCCAGCGGCGAGGGGCTTACCCTCGCGGTCGCGGATGATGAAGCGTTCAATTTCTACTACCCGGATAATCTCGCGCTGCTGGAACGCGCGGGCGTGACCCTTGTCCGCTTTAGCCCATTGCATGACACGGCACTTCCCGATTGCCAGATGATCTGGCTCGGCGGCGGCTACCCGGAACTGCACGCCCGAGCGCTTGCCGCCAACGCGCCGATGCTGGCCCAGCTGCGGGCGGCGCATGAGCGCGGCGTGGCGATTTACGCCGAATGCGGCGGCCTGATGTATCTCGGCACCACGCTGGAGGATGCGCAGGGCGAGGTATACGCCATGGCAAACATTCTCCCCGGCGACAGCAAAATGGGCAAACGTCTCACCCGTTTTGGTTACTGTGAAGCGCAGGCTGAGCAGCAAACGCTGCTTGCCGCGCCCGGCGAAGTGCTGCGTGGTCACGAGTTCCACTACTCTGATTTCACCGCTCGACTCCCGGCGGCGATGGCCTGCCGAAAAACTCGCGATGGCGTCGTGCTTCAGCGATGGCAGGGGGGCTGGCAGCTTGGCAACACGTTTGCCAGCTATCTCCACGTTCACTTTGCCCAGCGCCCTGACATGCTGAATCACTGGTTTACTGCCGCAAGGAGCGTTCTATGACGCTGCTCGCCTGGTGCTGTGCATGGCTGCTCGACTTTCTTATCGGCGATCCGCAGAGCTGGCCGCATCCCGTGCGCTGGATAGGTAACCTGATTCATTTCGTTCAGCGCGTCGTGCGCCGTATTTGTCGCAGAGATCGCGCCCTGCGTATCGGCGGCGGCGTGATGTGGCTGGCGGTGGTAGGGCTGACCTACGGCATCGCCTGGGGCGTGCTGCACCTGGCGACGTTGATTCACCCGTGGCTGGGCTGGGGCGTTGAGGTCTGGATGATTTTCACCGTGCTGGCCGGACGCTGCTTGGCCCGCTCTGCACAGGATGTTGAGCGCCCGCTACGCGCGGGCGACCTGGCCGAGAGCCGAATTAAACTCTCATGGATTGTCGGCCGTGATACTTCACAGCTCCAGCCGGAGCAGATTAACCGTGCGGTGGTGGAGACAGTGGCGGAAAACACCGTTGATGGCATTATCGCGCCGCTCTTCTTCCTGCTGCTCGGCGGCGCGCCGCTGGCCATGGCCTACAAAGCCGTCAACACCCTTGATTCGATGGTGGGTTACAAACATGAAAAGTACCGCGCTATCGGCATGGTCAGCGCCCGGCTGGATGATGTCGCCAATTTTATTCCCGCTCGCTTGAGCTGGCTGCTGATAAGCGTAGCCGCATTTCTTTGCCGTTTTGACGGCCCGCGCGCGCTGCGCATCGGCTGGCGTGACCGTTACAACCACAGCAGCCCGAACTGCGCGTGGTCAGAGGCCGCCGTCGCCGGGGCGCTGGGCGTGCGGCTCGGCGGCCCGAACGACTATTTTGGTCAGCGTGTGGAGAAGCCGTGGATCGGCGATGCCCGACGCGCTATCGCCATCGATGACATTTCCCGAACGATACGACTGATGTGGGTGGCCTCCACGCTGGCCCTGCTGCTGTTTATGGCGGTCAGGTACGGATTGATGGGCGCGGCCTGAGGAGAACAGCATGAACTATATCCAGCAACCGCAAGCGATTGAGCGCAAGAGCTTCGAAATCATCAGCGACATTATCACGCAAACCCGCCCGGCGTATCGTTTCGAAAGCCCGCTGCACGAGGCGATTATCAAACGGGTGATCCACACCACCGCCGATTTTGAGTGGCTGGATATTCTGTGGTTCGCGCCCGATGCCTTAACCCGGCTGAGTGCAGCGCTCAGCCGCCCATGCACGCTGTACACCGATACCACCATGGCGCTCTCCGGCATCAATAAAAATCTGCTGGCGACCTTCGGCGGCGAGTGCCGCTGTTACATCAGCGACCCGCGCGTGGTGCGCGAAGCCAAAGCGCAGGGCATTACCCGCTCGATGGCGGCGGTGGATATTGCCGCCAAAGAAGAGGGCGACAAAGTGTTCGTCTTTGGCAATGCGCCCACCGCGCTGTTCCGCCTGATGGAGCATGAAGATCTGGACGTCAGCGGCGTGATTGGCGTGCCGGTCGGGTTTGTCGGCGCGGCGGAATCGAAAGAGGCGCTGAGTAAAAGCAGCCTGCCGGGCATCGCCGCGCTGGGGCGCAAAGGCGGCAGCAACGTCGCGGCGGCGATCGTTAACGCCATTCTCTACCATCTGCAGGCCGCGCAATGAACGACGCTGCCTTCGACGCCCCGGTCTGGCATAACGGCAAGGCGCTGCGCAAGGGCTACACCACCGGTTCGTGCGCCACGGCGGCGGCGAAGGTTGCCGCGCTAATGGTGATGCGTCAGCACCTGATTCACCAGGTATCGATCGTCACGCCGTCGGGCGTCACGCTGAACCTGAACGTAGAGTCGCCGCACGTGGAAGGTCAGCAGGGGATTGCCGCCATTCGCAAGGACGGCGGCGATGACATTGATGCTACTCATGGGATGCTGATTTTCGCCCGCGTGACCCTTAACGACAGCGGCGAGATTATCCTGCACGGTGGTGAAGGCGTTGGCACGGTCACCCGCAAAGGCATCGGCTTGCCCATCGGCAGCGCGGCGATTAACCGTACCCCGCGCCACACTATTGAAATCGCCGTCCGTGAGGCCATCGGCCCGGCGCGCGGCGCTGAGGTGGAGATTTTTGCCCCGGAGGGCGAGGAGCGGGCGAAGAAAACCTATAACTCGCGGCTGGGTATTCTGGGCGGGATCTCGATTATCGGCACCACCGGCATTGTGACGCCGATGTCGGAAGAGAGCTGGAAGCGCTCGCTGGCGCTGGAGCTGGAAATGAAGCGCGCCGCCGGGCTGGAACGGGTGGTGCTGGTGCCGGGCAACCACGGCGAGCGCTTCGTGCGTGAACAGATGGGCATTGACTCACAGGTGGTGGTCACCATGAGCAACTTCGTCGGCTACATGATTGAAGAGTCGGTGCGCCTTGGCTTCCGCCAGATTGTGCTGATTGGTCACCCCGGTAAGCTGGTTAAAATCGCCGCCGGGATTTTCCACACCCACAGCCATATCGCCGACGGGCGCATGGAGACGCTGGTGGCGCATCTGGCGCTGCTCGGCGCGCCGCTTGAACTGCTCACCCTGGTGAGTGAATGCGACACCACCGAGGCGGCGATGGAGCATATCGAGGCCTATGGCTTCCAGTCTCTCTACAACCACCTTGCCGGACGTATCTGTCAGCGCGTGCTGCAACGTCTGCGCTTTACGCAAAATCCCCCCATCTGCGACGCCATTATGTTCTCGTTTGATAACCAGCTCCTCGGTAGCAACCGTCCGGTCGGCGATATCGTGAGGGACATGCAATGTTAACCGTTGTGGGGATGGGGCCGGCGGGCATGCAGTTGATGACGCCGCTGGCGCAAGCAGCCGTTGCGCGCGCTGACGCGCTGGTCGGTGGCACGCGGCACCTGGCGCAGTTCCCGGACTTTACCGGCGAGCGCTGCCCGCTGGGGGCCAATATTGCGCAGGTACTGACATGGATTAGCCAACGTGCGACACAGAACGTGGTAGTGCTGGCCTCCGGCGACCCGCTGTTTTACGGCATCGGCACGCGGCTGATTGCTCACTTCGGCCGTGAAAACGTGCAGGTGGTCCCCGGCGTCAGCGCGGTGCAGTACCTGTGCGCGCGGGCGGGCATTGATATGAACGACATGTGGCTAACCAGCAGCCACGGGCGCGACGTGTGCTTCGACACGCTCGCCGCGCATCGCAAGGTGGCGATGGTCACCGATAAACGCTGCGGGCCGAAAGAGATTGCCGCCGCGCTGGTTGCTCGCGGTAAGGGCCATCGTTGGATGGTGATTGGCGAAAATCTGGCGCTGGACAACGAGCGCATTCACTGGCTGCCGGTGAGCGCAGTCCACAACGACTATGAGATGAACACGGTGGTGATCCTCGATGAAAGATGAGCTGTTTCTGCGCGGCGAAAAGGTGCCGATGACCAAGGAAGCGGTGCGGGCGCTGGCGCTCTCAAAGCTGGAGCTGCACTGGGCCAGCCACCTGATTGATATCGGCGCGGGGACCGGCAGCGTGTCGATTGAAGCCGCGCTGCAAAATCCGACGCTGGCGGTCACGGCGATTGAACGCAACCCGGCGGCGCTGCGTTTGCTGGCGGAAAACTGCCAGCGCTTTGCCTGCGGGAACGTGTCGATTATTGCCGCTGAAGCCCCTGACGTCAGCGTCGAACGCGCCGACGCGATCTTTATGGGCGGCAGCGGCGGTCACCTTACCGCGCTGATTGACTGGTCGCTGCGCCATCTGCGCCCCGGTGGGCGGCTGGTGATGACCTTTATTTTGCAGGAAAACCTGCATTGCGCCCTCGAACACCTCCAGCTGGCGGGCGTGACGGCGGTGGACTGCCAGCAGCTGAACGTCTCGGCGTTTACCGCGCTGGGCAGCGGCCACTATTTCAAACCGCATAACCCCGTTTTTGTGATTGCCTGTCAGAAGGAAGAAATCCATGAGTGATGCCTTTGATTCACGCTGTGTCTGGTTTGTCGGCGCAGGCCCCGGCGACCGCGACCTGATCACCCTGAAGGGCTACCGTTTGTTACAACAGGCGCAGGTGGTGATTTACGCCGGTTCGCTGATTAACCCCGAACTGCTGAGCTACTGCCCGGCTGAGGCCGAGTGTCACGACAGCGCCGAGCTGCACCTTGAGCAAATTCTCGACCTGATGGAAGCGGGCGTGAAGGCCGGAAAAATGGTGGTACGCCTGCAAACCGGCGACGTGTCGCTATACGGTTCGGTGCGTGAGCAGGGCGAAGAGCTGACCCGTCGCGGCATTGCCTGGCAGGTGGTTCCGGGGGTCAGCGCGTTTCTCGGCGCGGCGGCGGAGCTGGGTGTCGAGTACACGGTACCGGAAGTGTCGCAGAGCCTTATCATCACTCGCCTCGAAGGGCGCACCCCGGTGCCGGAGCGCGAACAGCTGGAGTCCTTTGCGCAACATCGCACCTCGATGGCGATTTACCTCTCCGTGCAGCGCATTAACAAAGTCGCCGAGCGGCTGATGGAGGGCGGCTACCCGGCAACTACGCCGGTGGCGGTGATTTACAAAGCTACCTGGCCTGAGAGCCAGACCGTACGCGGCACGCTTTTGGATATCGCCGACAAGGTGCGCGATGCCGATATACGCAAAACCGCGCTGATCCTGGTCGGTGACTTCCTCGGCGAGGAGTACCACTACTCGCGTCTCTACGCCGCAGACTTTAGCCATGAATACCGCAAAGCCTGAGCGCATTGCGCTCTTTTGCCTGACCCCCGGCGGCGTGGCGTTGGCAAAACGGCTGAGCGCCGCGCTGCCGATGGCCTGTTACACCCGCGAAGGGCTGGTGGAACCGGGATTCCTGCCGTTTGATGGCGGCTTCGCGGCGAGCGTTGGGCAGGCATTTCATCGCGATACGGCGCTGATTTTTATCGGCGCGACCGGGATTGCGGTGCGCACGCTTGCGCCGCTGCTGGTCGATAAATTCCACGACCCGGCGGTGGTGGTGATTGATGAACGCGGTCAGCACGTCATCAGCTTGCTCTCCGGGCATATCGGCGGGGCGAACAATCTCGCCCGGCATCTGGCGGGCATTCTCGGCGTCGACCCGGTTATCACTACCGCTACCGACGTTAACGACGTGGCGGCGCTGGATACGCTGGCCTGCCAGCTTAACGCGTGGATGCACGACTTCCGCACGGCGGTGAAAACCGTTAACCAGATGCTGGTTAGCCAGCAGCGCGTGGGGCTGTGGTGGGACGACATGTTTGCCGATGAGGTCAGCCGCTGCGACCGACGCGGGTTTATTACCGTCAGCGACCTGAACGCGCTGCCTGAGCTGGATGCGCTGGTGTGCATCACCCTGCGCACTGCGCTGCCCGAACTGGCGTTGCCGCACTGGAAACTGGTGCCACGACGCATTGTGGCAGGCATTGGCTGCCGACGCGGCACGCCTTGCACGCTGCTTGGCGAGTTGTTGCATCGTCAGCTTGCGTGCCAGGAGGTAGACCCGCTGGCGCTGAAGGCTATCGGCAGCATCGCCCTCAAGCAGGACGAGCTGGGGCTGATTCAGCTGGCAAGCGACCTTGACGTGCCATTTAACGTGTTCAGCGTGGACGCCCTTCGCGAACACGAACACCGTTTTCCCTCGTCGCTGTTTGTGAAGCAAACGGTCGGCGTCGGCAGCGTTTCCGGCCCGGCGGCGTGGCTGCTGAGCAATGGGCATCTACTCGGTGAGACCCTGCGCGAACAGGGCATCACCATTACTTTGGGAGTAACACACTGATGTTAAGCGTTATTGGAATTGGCCCTGGCTCGCAGGCGATGATGACCATGGAGGCCGTCGACGCGCTGCAGGCGGCGGAAATCGTCGTCGGTTATAAAACTTACACCCATCTGGTGAAGGCTTTTACCGGCGACAAGCAGGTGATCAAAACCGGGATGTGCAAAGAGATTGAACGCTGTCAGGCGGCGATTGAACTGGCGCAGGCCGGGCACAACGTGGCGCTAATCAGCAGCGGCGACGCGGGCATCTACGGCATGGCGGGGCTGGTGCTTGAACTGGTCAGTAAACAGAAGCTCGACGTGGAAGTGCGGCTGATTCCGGGGATGACCGCCAGCATTGCCGCCGCCTCGCTGCTGGGCGCGCCGCTGATGCATGACTTCTGCCATATCAGCCTGAGCGACCTGCTGACGCCGTGGCCGGTGATTGAAAAACGCATTATCGCCGCCGGGGAAGCCGACTTTGTTATCTGCTTCTATAACCCGCGCAGTCGGGGCCGCGAAGGGCATCTGGCGCGCGCCTTTGAACTACTTTCCGCCGTTAAAAGCGCCGACACCCCGGTGGGCGTGGTGAAATCTGCCGGACGTAAAAAGCAGGAAAAATGGCTCACGACCCTCGGCGCGATGGATTTTGAACCGGTGGATATGACCAGCCTGGTCATCGTCGGCAACAAAACCACTTACGTGCAGGACGGGCTGATGATTACCCCGCGAGGCTACGTGCTGTGAGTTTCGGGAAGGTTCTGGTGGTGGGCGGCACCAGCGATGCGCGGGCAATTTGCCAGCTATTGGATGCGGCAAATGTGCAATACACCGTCTCGGTCGCCACGCCTACCGGCGAGGCGTTGGCCGGGGATATTCAGGGACAGGTGCGCTGCGGGCGGTTGGATTGTGCGGAGATGGTGGCCTGGCTTCAGGCGCACGGTACCCGCTGGGTGATCGATGCCTCGCACCCGTATGCCGAAGCCGTCAGCCGTAACGTACTCGACGCCTGCTCACAGGCGGGCGTTTTGCTGAGCCGCTATCAGCGCCCGGATCAGCTTGATGCGCTAGCGCAACCACTGCTGCATTACGTCGCCAGCATCGAGGAGGCCTGCGCGCTGATACGCCCGCTGGGCCAGCGCGTGCTGCTGACCACCGGCAGCAAGGACCTGGCGCAGTGGCGCGCGGGTCTGCCGGAAAAAACGCTGCTTGCCCGCGTGTTGCCCGTCCCTGAGGTGGTACAGCAGTGCGTCAGCCTGGGCTTTGGCGTTGGCGACATTTTCGCGATCTGCGCACCGTTCAGCGCTGAGTTTAACGCCGCGTTTTACCGCCATTGTCGCGCCGACGTGGTGGTCACCAAAGCTTCCGGCGCAGAAGGCGGCTATCAGGAAAAGGTGCAGCCGTGCCTTGATGCCGGCATTCCCTGCGTGGTCATTACCCGCCCGATGCCGCTGGTCGGCGGCGATGAGCTACTCGACAGTTTACCGGCCTTTGCCGAGCGCCTGGCGCGCTGGCAGGCTTCGGCATAAGGAATTCAACATGAAAAAAGCCCTATTGGTGGTGAGTTTTGGTACCAGCTACCACGACACCTGCGAGAAAAATATTGTCGCCTGCGAACAGGCGCTGGCGGCCAGCTGCCCGGACCGCGAACTGTTTCGCGCCTTTACCTCCGGGATGATTATCCGCAAGCTCAAACAGCGCGATGGGATTGATACCGACACGCCGCTGGAAGCGCTGCAAAAGCTCGCCGAACTGGGCTATGACGATGTGGCCGTCCAGTCGCTGCATATTATCAACGGCGACGAATATGAAAAAATCGCCCGCGAAGTGCAGAGTCAGCGTCCACGGTTTAAACGTCTGACGCTGGGCACGCCGTTGCTGAGCAGCCACAACGACTACCAACGTTTAATGCAGGCGCTGGAACATCAGATGCCAGCGCTCAACGCCAACGAAAAGGTGGTGTTTATGGGCCACGGCGCCAGCCACCACGCCTTTGCCGCTTACGCCTGCCTCGACCATATGATGACCGCCCAGCGTTTCCCGGCGCGGGTTGGCGCGGTGGAGAGCTACCCGGAAGTGGAGGTGTTGATCGACAGCATGAGCAAAGAGGGCGTACGTGCCGTGCACCTGATGCCGCTGATGCTGGTGGCGGGCGACCATGCGATTAACGACATGGCCTCCGACGAAGACGATTCGTGGAAAACGCTGTTTAATGCCGCCGGTATTCCCGCCACGCCGTGGCTGCGTGGACTGGGGGAAAACCCGGTGGTACGGGCGATGTTTGTTGAGCATCTAAAGCAGTCTCTGGAGGCGGCATGAGCGGCAAACTGTATGCCCTGAGCACCGGGCCGGGTGCATCTGACCTGATTACCGTACGCGCGGCGCGCATTCTGGGCTCGCTGGATATTCTCTATGCCCCGGCAGGGCGCAAAGGCGGTGACAGCCTGGCGCTCTCTATCGTGCGTGAGTATCTCGGCGAGCAGACGGAAGTGCGCTGCTGTCACTTCCCGATGAGCGCCGACAACGCCGAAAAAGAGGCGGTGTGGGATGACGTGTCGGCGGCGCTGGTGCGTGAAGTGGAGGCCGGAAAAAACGTCGGCTTCATTACCCTTGGCGATGCGATGCTGTTCAGCACCTGGGTCTTTTTACTCCAGCGCATCGGACACCCGGCGTGGCTGGAGATTGTGCCCGGCGTGACCTCGTTTGCCGCTATTGCCGCTGGTGCGCAAATGCCGCTGGCGATGGAGCAGCAGTCGCTGGCGGTGGTCGCCTGCACCGCGCCGGAAGAAGAGATTGAGCGCGCGCTGGCGCAGCACGACAGCCTGGTGCTGATGAAGGTCTACGGGCGTTTCCCGCGGATCAAAGCGCTGCTGGCGAAAGCCGGGTTGCTGAACCACGCGCTGCTGATGGCCGAAGCGACGCTGCCCGGCGAGCAGTGCTGGCGCAATCTGGCCGAGGTTCATGACGATCAGCCGCTGCCCTATTTCTCGACCATCCTGGTGAACAAGCAGTGGGAGGCGAAACGATGAAAGCGGATCAACAATTGAAAAAGCTGTCGTTGAGCGGTCTGGCAGCGGCGCTGTTGCTGCTGGTGGTGCCGGAGCAGGCGTTCGCCATGCACATTATGGAAGGCTTTCTGCCGCCGATGTGGGCGCTGGCCTGGTGGCTGCTGTTCTTGCCGTGCCTGTGGTACGGGCTGGTGCGCCTGCGCCGCATCGTGCAGGACGATAGCAACCAGAAGGTGCTGCTGGCGCTGTGCGGGGCGTTTATCTTTGTACTCTCAGCGTTGAAGATCCCGTCGGTAACCGGGAGCTGCTCACACCCGACAGGCGTCGGGCTGGCGGTGATCCTGTTCGGGCCGGGCGTCGTGGCCATTCTTGGCGCGATCGTGCTGTTGTTCCAGGCGCTATTGCTGGCGCACGGCGGGCTGACAACGCTCGGCGCGAACGGCATATCGATGGCGGTGATTGGCCCCATCGTCGGCTATCTGGTGTGGAAAATGGCCTGTAAGGCGGGGTTCCGTCGCGATGTATCGGTCTTTCTCTGCGCCATGTTTGCGGATCTGGCGACCTACTTTGTCACCTCGCTACAGCTGGGCGTCGCTTTTCCGGATCCGCAGGCGGGCGCTATCGGATCGAGCCTGAAGTTTATGGCGATCTTCTGTTTGACGCAGATTCCGATCGCCATTGCTGAAGGATTGTTAACGGTGATGATCTACGACCAACTGACCAAACGGCAGTTGATCCCGGCGCGAGGGCATTAAGATGAAAAAAACGTTGAGCCTGTTGGCGCTGGTTATTGCGCTGATGATCCTGCCGTTCTTCATTAACCACGGCGGTGAATACGGTGGTTCCGACGGCGAGGCTGAAAGCCAGATTCAGGCCATTGCGCCGGATTATCAGCCGTGGTTCCAGCCGCTGTATGAACCGGCGAGCGGTGAAATAGAAAGCCTGCTGTTTACCTTACAGGGCTCCCTCGGTGCGGCGGTGATTTTCTATATTCTCGGCTATTACAAAGGGCGTCAGCGTCGTGATGACCGGTCTTGACAGACTAAGCT
The DNA here is from genome assembly GCF_028069715.1 of Kluyvera sp. Awk 3. Taxonomy (NCBI): domain Bacteria; kingdom Pseudomonadati; phylum Pseudomonadota; class Gammaproteobacteria; order Enterobacterales; family Enterobacteriaceae; genus Kluyvera; species Kluyvera sp. Awk 3. The sequence goes on from NZ_JANEWH010000017.1 coordinate 39,460, forward strand.
ACCAGAGCCGTTGGTTTCACATCGCCCCCGAGCGTAAGTTTCTGTTCTGGCTGTTGTTGATGGGGCTGGCCTTCAGCCTGCCGCCGTTGTGGCAGGCGCTGCTGATGGTGATAACGGCGGCGTTCACCTGCTGGCTGCTGCGCATCTCGCTGTGGCGCTGGTGCCGCTGGATGGCGCTGCCGCTGGGATTCCTCGTGGTAGGTGTGCTGACGATTGTCTTTAGCGTCAGCCGCGATCCACAGACGCTGCTGGCGGGCGCGCCGATTGGGCCGTACTGGCTGGGCGTTACCGCACAGGGAATCGCGACCGCCAATGCGACCTTCTGGCGCAGCCTCGCCGCACTCTCAGCCACTTTCTGGCTGGTGCTGAACCTGCCGTTCCCACAGCTGATTGTGCTACTCAAGCGGGCGCGGGTGCCGCGTCTGCTCACCGAGCAGATTCTGCTGACCTGGCGCTTTATCTTTATCCTGATTGACGAAGCCATGGCCATTCACCGGGCGCAGACGCTGCGCTTTGGTTACCGCAATGTGCGTCTCGGCTATCGCTCGCTGGCGATGCTGGTGAGCCTGCTGTTTACGCGGGTGCTGATGCGTTATCAGCAGATGAGCACCGCGCTGGATATCAAACTGTATCAGGGTGATTTTCATCTTTAAGGAACGCCATGCTTGCCACCTCTGACCTGGAGTTTCGCTACCAGGATGCGCCCATTCTTAAAGGGTTAACGCTGGATTTTTCTCGCCAGGCCGTCACCGGGCTGGTGGGCGCCAACGGGTGCGGGAAATCGACGCTGTTTATGAACCTCAGCGGGCTGCTGCGTCCGCAGCAGGGGGCGGTGCTGTGGCAGGGTAAACCGCTGGACTACAGCAAACGCGGGCTGCTGGCGCTGCGCCAGCAGGTGACCACCGTCTTTCAGGACCCGGACCAGCAGATTTTCTATACCGATATCGACAGCGATATTGCCTTCAGCCTGCGCAATATCGGCGTGGCGGAGACGGAGATTGCGCGGCGTATCGACGATGCGCTCACGCTTGTCGACGCTCAGCATTTTCGCCAACAGCCGATCCAATGCCTGAGCCACGGGCAGAAAAAGCGCGTGGCGATTGCCGGCGCGCTGGTGCTGAACGCGCGCTACCTGCTGCTGGATGAACCGACAGCCGGGCTGGACCCATTGGGACGCGCGCAGATGATAGACATCATCAAGCGTATCGTCGCGCAGGGCAATCATGTGGTAATTTCCAGCCACGATATTGATTTGATTTATGAAGTCAGCGACGCGGTATATGTACTGCGCCAGGGGGAAGTGCTGGCGCAGGGCGCTCCCGGCGAGGTATTCGCCCAGCGTGAGTTGATGGAACAGGCGGGGTTGAGCCAGCCGTGGCTGGTGAAGCTGCATGCGGAGCTTGGGCTGCCGCTGTGCAAAACCGAGGCGGAGTTTTTCCGCCGAATGCGAGAAAAAGGAACGATATGACCCAGGCCATTATGTTACAAGGCACGGCTTCCGACGTCGGTAAAAGTATGTTGGTGGCGGGACTATGCCGGATTTTTTATCAGGATGGCCTGCGCACCGCGCCGTTCAAATCGCAGAATATGGCGCTCAATTCCGGGATTACCCCGGACGGCAAAGAGATGGGGCGGGCGCAGATTTTTCAGGCGGAAGCCGCAGGTATTGCCCCGGACGTGCGGATGAATCCCATTCTGCTCAAGCCAACCAGCGACCGCAAAGCGCAGATTGTGCTGATGGGAGAAGTGGCGAGCAATATGGACAATATGGACGCCGTCAGCTATCACGACTACAAACCGCGTCTGCGCGAGCAAATCCTCAGCGTCTATCGCAGTCTGGCGAGCGAGTATGACGTGCTGGTGCTGGAAGGGGCGGGTAGCCCGGCGGAGATCAACCTGCGCGACCGCGATATCGTCAATATGGGCATGGCGGAGATGGCGCAGTGCCCGGTGATTCTGGTGGCGGATATCGATCGCGGCGGCGTTTTCGCGGCGATTTACGGCACGCTGGCGCTGCTGCGCGACCACGAACGGGCGCGGGTGAAGGGGGTGATCATCAATAAGTTTCGCGGCGATGTGGCGCTGCTGCATTCCGGGATTTCACAAATTGAAGCGCTGACGAACGTGCCGGTATTGGGCGTGATGCCGTGGCTGGAGGTTGAGCTGGAAGATGAGGACGGCGTCGCGTTGCAAAATGGCAAGTACCGCAGCGCGGGCGAGCGTGATGTGGATATTGCCGTGGTGCAACTGCCGCATATCTCTAACTTTACCGACTTCAACGCGCTGGCCGCCCAGCCGGACGTCCGAGTACGCTACGTGCGCCATGCGCAAGAGCTGGCGGACGCGGACCTGATTATTCTGCCGGGCAGTAAAAACACGTTGGGCGATCTGTTGTGGCTGCAGGATAGCGGGCTGGCGCACGGGATTCTCCAGGCGCAACATCAGCGTGTGCCGGTACTGGGCATTTGCGGTGGCTATCAGATGCTCGGCGATATGCTGATAGATGAAGTGGAATCCGGATTGGGGACGCTGCCGGGATTGGGGCTGCTCAATACCGTCACGCGTTTTGCACCGCAGAAAACCACCACGCGGGCCACGGCAACGCTCAGCACCGCCCTGCCGGGCTGGCTGGCGGGGGTGTCCGGTATGGCGCTGCAAGGCTATGAAATTCATATGGGCGAGACGGTGCTGGCGGACAACGCGCTGTCGTTAATGCAGCTGTGTAAAAACGGCCAGCATCAAGCGGATGGCGCGGTTAGCGCGGACGGACTGGCGTTTGGCACCTATCTGCACGGGCTGTTCGATAGCGACGCCTTTACGCGTGCGCTGGTCAACGGGCTGCGTGAACGCAAAGGCTTACCGGCACGGGATAACGATTTTCACTATGCGGAGTATAAGGCGCAGCAGTTCGATATCCTGGCGGAATCAATGCGTCAGCATATTGATATTGAAAAGATTTATACGATTATGCGCGAGCATAAAGAAGGGTAGGGAAGCGGCGCGCCATTCGTGAGGATGGCGTACTTTCGCTGGATAACAGGCAAAAAAAAACACCCTGATGGGTGTCATTTTAATTGGTTGCGGGGGCCGGATTTGAACCGACGACCTTCGGGTTATGAGCCCGACGAGCTACCAGGCTGCTCCACCCCGCGTCCGTCTTTACTCTTCATCGAGTAAACTTGCATCAGATTTTAATTGGTTGCGGGGGCCGGATTTGAACCGACGACCTTCGGGTTATGAGCCCGACGAGCTACCAGGCTGCTCCACCCCGCGTCCGTCATTACTCTTCCATCGAGTAACGTTACTGCTTCTGATTTTAATTGGTTGCGGGGGCCAGATTTGAACTGACGACCTTCGGGTTATGAGCCCGACGAGCTACCAGGCTGCTCCACCCCGCGTCCGTGGATGCGCACTATACTCTGCTGAGCATTTGTTGCAACCCATTTTTGATATAAAGCTCTCATTTTTTTATGAGTTGTGCGTATTAGGCACAATCTGAACGTTTTTTGTTCGAAATTATGACAGGGCTGCGCAATCGCATTTCAATACCCCTGGCGGTTTGTTATCTTCAGCGGGCACTTTCGATTATGCGGAATACAAAACACCATGAAAGGACGTTGGGTAAAATATGTGGCAACGGGGGCAATGCTGGCAATGCTGGCCGCCTGTTCGTCAAAACCGACCGATCGCGGTCAACAGTATAAAGACGGGAAATTCACCCAGCCTTTCTCTTTAGTCAATCATCCTGATGCCGTCGGCGCGCCGATCAACGCGGGCGACTTCGCGCAGCAGGTGGGCCATATCCGTAGCGCTTCGCCGCGTCTGTATGGCAATCAGAGCAACGTATACAACGCCGTGCAGCAGTGGCTGCTTTCCGGCGGCGATACCCGTACCCTGCGCCAGTATGGTATCGATGCCTGGCAGATGGAAGGGACCGACAACTACGGCAACGTGCAGTTTACCGGCTACTACACCCCGGTGGTGGAAGCGCGCCATACGCGTCAGGGCGAATTCCAGTATCCGATTTACCGTATGCCGCCGAAGCGCGGCAAGCTGCCGTCTCGCGCCGGGATTTACGCTGGCCAACTGAGCGATGCTTATATTCTTGCCTACAGCAATTCGCTGATGGATAACTTCATCATGGACGTGCAGGGCAGCGGTTATATCGATTTCGGCGACGGCTCGCCGCTGAACTTCTTCAGCTATGCCGGCAAAAACGGCTGGGCCTATAAGAGCATCGGCAAGGTACTGATCGATCGCGGGGAAGTGAAGCGCGAAGATATGTCGATGCAGGCCATCCGTCACTGGGGCGAAACCCACAGCGAAGCGGAGGTTCGCGAACTGCTGGAACAGAACCCGTCGTTCGTCTTCTTTAAACCGCAGTCTTTCGCCCCGGTGAAAGGTGCCAGCGCCGTGCCGCTGGTAGGGCGTGCGTCGGTGGCGGCTGACCGTAACGTGATCCCGCCGGGTACCACGCTGCTGGCGGAAGTGCCGCAGCTGGACAACAACGGCAAATTTAACGGTCAGTACGAGCTGCGCCTGATGGTGGCGCTGGATGTCGGCGGCGCGATTAAAGGCCAGCACTTCGACATCTATCAGGGCATCGGCCCGGATGCCGGACATCGTGCAGGCTGGTATAATCACTACGGACGCGTGTGGGTGCTGAAGTCATCCGGCAGCGCGGGTAACGTATTCAGCGGCTAATGGCCCGATGGCGTATCCGGTCTACACATTAGCGCGTAGGCTGGATAAACGAAGCGCCATCCGGCAGTGGAATGGCGCTCAGGGCGGCATTGTCCGCTCTTTTTGTTTTTAACTCTGAGGTTCTATGTCTGTGGTTATCAGTGACGCCTGGCGCCAGCGTTTTGGCGGCACGGCACGTTTATACGGTGAAAAGGCGCTGCAGGTGTTTGCCGATGCGCACGTTTGCGTGGTTGGGATTGGCGGCGTTGGCAGTTGGGCGGCGGAAGCGCTGGCCCGCACCGGTATCGGCGCTATCACGCTGATTGATATGGATGACGTGTGCGTGACCAACACCAATCGCCAGATCCATGCGCTGGGCGGCAACGTTGGCCTGGCAAAGGCTGAGGTGATGGCTGAACGTATTCGCCTGATTAATCCCGAATGCCGTGTGACCGTCATTGACGACTTTGTGACTCCGGATAACGTCGCGGAATATCTGGGCGTGGGCTACAGCTATGTGGTGGACGCTATCGATAGCGTGCGCCCAAAGGCGGCGTTGATTGCTTATTGCCGTCGCTATAAAGTGCCGTTGATCACCACCGGCGGCGCGGGCGGGCAAATCGACCCGACGCAGATCCAGGTGAGCGATTTGGCGAAAACCATCCAGGATCCGCTGGCGGCCAAGCTGCGCGAGCGGCTGAAAAACGATTTTGGCGTGGTGAAGAACAGCAAAGGTAAGCTGGGCGTGGACTGCGTCTTTTCCACCGAAGCGCTGGTATACCCGCAGTCCGACGGTTCTGTGTGTGCGATGAAAAGTACCGCTGAAGGGCCAAAACGGATGGACTGCGCCTCAGGCTTTGGCGCGGCGACGATGGTCACCGCGACCTTCGGTTTTGTCGCGGTATCCCATGCGTTGAAAAAGATGCTCGCGAAAGCGGAGCGTCAGGCCAGCGCCTGACGCGCGGCATCAATCATTGCGTCATTCAGGGCCGTCAGGCCCTGACTGCGTGAGGCGCTCAACTGGCCGCGTAACCCGAGCTCATCGAAAAAGTCGAGCGGGCTGGTAGCCAGAATCGCTTCCGGGCGTTTGCCTTCCGCGGCGGTCAGCAGCACCGCCAGCAGGCCGCGCACGATCCTGCCTTCGCTATCGCCAAAGAAATGCAGCGTTCCATCAGCCTCCAGCGAGTAGCCCAGCCAGACGCGGTTTTCACAGCCGGGAATCTCTTTGGCCTGCGCTTTGAGATCGTCCGTCAGCGAGGGGAGCTGTTTGCCCAGCAGAATCAGCTGCCGGTACTTCTCTTCCCATTGGCTAAGTGCGCCAAACTGTTGCCGTAATGCCTCAGGCGTTACGGTGGTGCCGAACGGGTGTTCGGCGAGCAAAGGAGTCGTCATTAATCCACCAGAAGTTCGAGCGCACGGTCAACGGCGTTGACCAGCGCGTGTACATCGTCTTGCGTATTATAGGGGGCGAACGAGGCGCGCAGCGTGCCGCTGACGCCCAGTGCCGCCAGCAGCGGCTGTGCGCAGTGCTGGCCGGCGCGCAGGGCGATCCCGTATTCCGCCAGCAGCGTCACCATGTCACTGTGATGAACACCCGCAAAATCAAAGGCTAACAGGCTGGAATCCTGGCAGCGGAAGGAGCGGAACCCCGGGCGTTTTGCCAGCTCATCTTCCGCCAGCGTCGCTAAGCCCCGACTCCAGGATTCGGCCTGCACGATATCCACCTCAGACAGCCATTCCAGCGCCGCGCTCAGGCCAATGACGCCCGCTACGTTCGGCGTGCCTGCCTCCAGGCGGTACGGCACCGGCTGGGTGGTAAAGCCGTTGAAGGTCACTTCGCTAATCATTTTGCCGCCGCCCAGCCACGGGGCCATGGCATCCAGCAGTTCGCTCTTGCCATAGAGTACGCCGATGCCGGTCGGCCCGTAGAGCTTATGGCCGGAAAAGGCATAGAAATCGATATCCAGCGCCTGCACGTCTGCCGGGAAGTGCACCGCGCCCTGTGCGCCGTCAACCATCACCACCATACCCGCCTGATGGGCGAGAGTAATCGCGCGCGCCAGATCCGGACAGCCGCCGGTGACGTTCGACATTTGCCCCAGCGCCAGAATGCGGCTGCGCGAGGTGATCAGCGTGGTGAGTTGTTCGACGTCCGGCAGGCGGTTAGCGCCAAGAGGCAGTTGCACCACCTTCGCGCCAGTTTGCTCCGCGACCATCAGCCAGGGCACCAGGTTCGCGTGGTGCTCGGCGGTGCTGACGATAATTTCGTCGCCCGGCTGCAGGCGCGGGCGCGCGTAGCACTGGGCCACCATATTGATGGCTTCCGTCGTGCCGCGTGTCCAGACAATGTCTTTGCCTCGAGGGGCGTTTAGCCAGCGGGCGACCTGATCGCGCGCGGCTTCGTAGCGCGCGGTCAGGCGCTGGGCTTCGGCGAACTGGCTGCGATGGACGTTCCCCGCGCTCAGCGAGTAGAACTGGTTTGTCGCCTCGATCACCGCCTGGGGTTTTAACGCGGTGGCGGCGCTATCAAGGTAAACCCCGGCATCGTGCAGGGCGGGAAATTGCGCGCGAAACTGCGCGGGGTTGAAAGCGTTCATGGTATTCCTCGGTTCAATCAACCGATCGTGGCGCAAAATGAGCATTGATACAAGGTTTGTGCCAATCCTCGGAATCGTCTGGTTCTGCTGGCACTATCCGACCAGTGTCTTATGCTAAATAACGTTAGGCAAATATTTTCGCCTGTTATGAAATGAGCTTTAGATAGCATAAATCGCTAAAGGAGAAGAAGATGAAAAAGACTGCCGCAATGATTTCTGCCTGTATGCTGACGTTTGCCCTGAGTGCCTGTTCTGGCCCAAACTACGTGATGCACACCAACGATGGTCGTAGCATTGTTTCCGAGGGCAAACCGCAGACCGATAAAGACACTGGTATGATTTCTTACACCGATGCCAACGGCGTGAAACAGCAAATCAACCATAGCGATGTGAAAGAGATGGTGGCGCTGGAGAAATAGCGCGCCGAATCGCAGGCAAAAAAAAGCACCGCAATTAGGCGGTGCTACATTAATCACTATGGACAGACAGGGTAAATGTACAGGAAGTGAAAAAGGGTAGCCTTGCTACCGTGATCTGAATTGCAGACCAATTGCAAACACAACAACACAACATCACAACCGTAAGCCAAAAGCCCTTCAGAACACGCATTCCAAAAAAGGCTTCTCGTTCCGGCTCAGGAAGTGCCGCCATCATAGGTATTTGCTGGTAGAAGCTCAACGGACAAATTATAATGTCTCAGATAAAAAAAACTAATAGGTTAACTGTTGTTTCCTATTTGTTAAATTCAATTAACAATTGGGTTCTGGGACCATGTCAAAGCGTTTGCCACCTCTTAATGCATTACGTGTATTTGATGCAGCCGCGCGCCATTTAAGTTTCACCCGCGCGGCCGATGAGCTTTTTGTGACGCAGGCCGCAGTAAGCCACCAAATCAAGTCTCTTGAGGATTTTTTGGGGCTGAAGCTGTTCCGTCGGCGCAATCGTTCGTTGCTGCTGACTGAAGAGGGGCAGAGCTATTTTCAGGATATCAAAGAGATCTTTTCGCAATTAACAGAGGCAACGCGTAAACTACAGGCACGCAGCGCGAAAGGGGCGCTTACCGTCAGTTTATTGCCCAGTTTTGCGATTCAATGGCTGGTGCCGCGCCTCTCAAGCTTTAACTCAGCTTATCCGGGAATCGACGTCAGAATCCAGGCGGTAGACCGTCAGGAAGACAAGCTGGCGGACGATGTCGACGTGGCGATTTTCTACGGTCGCGGCAACTGGCCGGGGTTACGCGTCGAAAAACTGTACGCGGAGTATTTACTCCCGGTTTGCTCTCCTCTGCTGCTGACCGGCGATAAGGCGCTGAAAACCCCCGCCGATTTAGCCAAACATACGCTGCTGCACGATGCTTCCCGCCGCGACTGGCAAACGTATACGCGCCAGCTGGGGCTCAACCATATCAACGTACAACAGGGACCGATCTTCAGCCATAGCGCCATGGTGCTACAGGCTGCCATCCACGGACAGGGGATTGCGCTCGCCAACAACGTGATGGCGCAGTCAGAGATTGAGGCAGGCCGTCTGGTATGCCCGTTTAATGATGTTCTGGTCAGTAAGAATGCGTTTTATCTGGTTTGTCATGACAGTCAGGCAGAACTGGGTAAAATAGCGGCCTTTCGTCAGTGGATTCTGGCGAAAGCGGCCCATGAGCAAGAAACTTTTCGTTTTCGTTACGAACAATAAATGAATTTAGGGTAATACCATCATGACCAGCCGTTTTATGCTGATTTTTGCCGCTATCAGCGGTTTTGTCTTTGTCGCACTGGGCGCGTTTGGCGCACACGTGCTGAGCAAATCGCTCGGCGTTGTTGAAATGGGCTGGATCCAGACCGGTCTGGAGTACCAGGCGTTTCATACGCTGGCGATTTTTGGCCTGGCGGTGGCGATGCAGCGCCGCATTAGTATCTGGTTCTACTGGAGTAGCGTATTTCTGGCGCTGGGTACTGTGCTGTTCAGCGGTAGCCTGTACTGCCTGGCGCTCTCTCATTTACGCCTGTGGGCGTTTGTTACCCCGGTGGGCGGCGTCAGCTTCCTCGCCGGTTGGGTGTTGATGTTAATTGGTGCCATTCGACTTAAGCGTAAGGGTGTTGTTCATGAATAAGGTTGTGCTGTATTGCCGCCCTGGGTTTGAGAAAGAGTGTGCTGCGGAAATCACCGACAAGGCCGGGCGTCGTGAGGTGTTTGGCTTCGCGCGCGTAAAAGATAACTCGGGCTATGTGATTTTCGAATGCTATCAGGATGGTGACGCCGATAAGCTGGCGCGCGAGCTGCCGTTTAGCTCGCTCATCTTTGCTCGCCAGATGATCGTCGTCGGCGAGCTGTTAAAAGATTTACCGCCAGAAGACCGCGTCACGCCGATCGTCGGCATGCTGCAAGGTGTGGTGGAGAAGGGCGGCGACCTGCGCGTAGAGGTGGCTGACACCAACGAAAGCAAAGAGCTGATGAAGTTCTGCCGTAAGCTCACCGTGCCGCTTCGCGCGGCGCTGCGAGAGGCGAAAGTGCTGGCGCCGTACGAGACCACCAAACGTCCGGTGGTACACGTGTTCTTTATCGCGCCAGGTTGTTGCTATACCGGGTACTCCTATAGCACCAACAATTCACCGTTCTATATGGGCATTCCGCGTCTGAAGTTCCCGGCCGATGCGCCGAGCCGTTCTACGCTGAAGCTGGAAGAGGCGTTCCACGTCTTTATTCCCGCCGACGAGTGGGACGAGCGTCTGGCAAACGGCATGTACGCGGTTGACCTGGGCGCTTGCCCCGGCGGCTGGACCTATCAGCTGGTGAAGCGCAACATGTGGGTTTCCTCAGTGGATAACGGCCCGATGGCGCAGAGCCTGATGGACACCGGTCAGGTGACCTGGCTGCGCGAAGACGGTTTCCGCTATCGCCCGAACCGCAACAACATCTCGTGGATGGTGTGCGACATGGTGGAGAAACCGGCGAAGGTGGCCGCGCTGATGGCGGAATGGCTGGTTAACGGCTGGTGCCGTGAGACCATCTTCAACCTGAAGCTGCCGATGAAAAAGCGTTATGAAGAGCTGTCGCAGAATCTGGCGCACATCCAGGCAAAGCTGGACGAGCACGGTATTAACGCGCAGATTCAGGCGCGTCAGTTGTATCACGATCGCGAGGAAGTGACCGTACACGTGCGTCGCCTGTGGGCTGCCGTGGGTGGGCGTCGCGACGAGCGTTAATAACGCATAACCCGGTCGAATGTGATTTGCAGGCCGGATAAGGCGAAGCCTTATCCGGCCTGCGTCTTTACGCTATCTGTTGAGCCTGAGCTGCTGCAAATTGCCATCGATATGCAAATCGGTTTGCAGGCGCGCGATATCCCGGCACAAGAACGCCATTTCCCGATGCTCTTCCAGTTTCTTTCGCCATTTCTCCGGCACCTCATCCAGATGTTCGTACAGCGCTTCCAGCGTGGGGAACTGCGTTAGCAGTTGAGTGGCGCTCTTCGGGCCAATACCCGCGACCCCAGGTACTTTCGAGCTGCTAATTCCCGCTAGCCCCCAGTAGTCGGGCAGTTGTTGAGGCTGCACGCCAAACTCTTTTTCGATAAACGGCACGTCGAGCCAGCGCTTCTGGAAATAGTCGCGAATGCGCAGGTTGGGTGAGAGCAGCTGGCAGTAGCCTTTATCGGTGGAGACGATGGTGGCCTGATGTCCCGCGCCAGCAACTTTCACCGCCAGCGTGGCGGCTAAATCGTCGGCCTCGTTACCGCGAGATTCCCAGCAGCGTACGCCGCGAAGCTCAAAAGCGGCGCGCAGGGCGGGCATTTCGGCATGCAGATCGTCCGGCATAGGAGGACGACCGGCCTTGTAGTCAGGAAGTCGCTGATGCCGCCAGCCGCTGTTACGCGCTTCATCATCAAATACCGCTACCGCATGCGTCGGCTGGCTGTGCGCAATCAGCAGATCCAGCGCGTGCTGACAGGTTTCTACGCAGGGGGAGCCCTGAACGGCATGAATACGACGAATTAAGTTGAGTGCGTCAACGATAAGCAAATGGACGGCCACGGGCGTTCTCCCTAACAGATTGGGCGCTAAGGGTAACATTCAGGGGCGGGTGAGGCTATTGGCGGGAGATAAAACGGGAAGAGGCCTCGCAAAACGAGGCCTCTGGGGGACGTTAGTCGCAGGCTACCACTTTCATCGCCAGCCCGCCGCGAGAGGTTTCGCGGTATTTGGCGTTCATGTCTTTGCCGGTTTCGTACATGGTCTCGATAACTTTATCGAGACACACGCGCGGCACGCTGGTACGGCGCAGGGCCATACGCGCGGCGTTGACCGCTTTCACCGACGCAATAGCGTTACGCTCGATGCACGGCACCTGAACCTGACCGGCAACCGGGTCGCAGGTCAAACCGAGGTTATGTTCCATGCCGATTTCCGCGGCAATGCACACCTGCGCCGGGCTACCGCCAAGCAGCTCAGCCAGACCTGCCGCCGCCATGGAGCAGGCGACACCCACTTCACCCTGGCAACCCACTTCAGCGCCGGAGATGGAGGCGTTCATCTTGTAGAGCGAGCCAATCGCGCTGGCAACCAGCATATAGCGCGCCAGCGAGTTGGCGTTCACTTCACGGATAAACTTGTCGTAGTAAGCCAGCACTGCCGGAACGATACCGCAGGCACCGTTGGTCGGCGCGGTGACGACGCGGCCACCGGCAGCGTTTTCCTCGTTCACCGCCAGGGCAAACATGTTAATCCAGTCAACCACCGCCATCGGGTCGCTGCTGATTTTGTCCTGGCTGACCAGCATACGGCGCAGCGCGGCAGCACGACGCGGAACGCGCAGTTTGCCCGGCAATACGCCTTCGGTCGTGGTGCCGTGCTCGATTCCGCCTTTCATTACCGCCCAGACGTCAGCGAAGTGCTTTTCCAGCTCTTCTTTGCTGTGCAGCGCGAGTTCGTTCTGCATCATCAGGCCAGACAGCGACAGGCCGGTTTCCTGGCAGTGACGCTGTAAATCCGCGGCGCTTTTATACGGGTATGGCACGGCAACAGGCGCTTCAGTCTGTTGGCCGAAGTGCTCTTCGTCGACGATAAAACCGCCGCCGATGGAATAGTAGGTTTTGCTGTAAACGGCTTTGTCACCTGACAACGCGGTAATACGCATGCCGTTTTCGTGCAGCGAGAGGTTGTCGGCATGGAAGTTCATGCACTGATCAACCGGGAATTCCACTTCGTGCTGACCGTTAGCCAGCATCAGGCGGCCATGGGTATTCACGTCCTGGATAAACGCCGGAATGGCATCGATATCCACCGTATCCGGCAGATTCCCTGCCAGACCCATAATAATGGCGATATCGGTATGGTGGCCTTTACCGGTCAGAGAGAGTGAGCCGTAAACATCGACGACTACGCGAGTGATATCAGTCAGAATCCCACGCGCAATCAAGTCGTCCGTGAATTGTTTGCCTGCTTTCATTGGCCCGACGGTGTGTGAGCTGGAAGGACCAATGCCGATTTTGAAAATATCGAATACGCTAATCATGAGGCGTCCATTGTGTATCGAGGTGCGCCGCCCCGAAAGGCGGCGCAGGGGGATTAACTAAACAGAGAGTAGGAGATTGCGGAGATAGCGATGAGACCTACCAGCACAACGAAGACGTTGCTGATGTGACCGCTGTACTTACGCATTGCCGGTACTTTCTGAATCGCATACATCGGCATCAGGAACAGAATCATCGCGATGATCGGGCCGCCCAGGGTTTCAATCATGCCCAGGATGCTTGGGTTCAGGGTCGCCACAATCCAGGTGGTAACCAGCATGAACAGCGCAGTGATTTTGTTCAGTTTGTTGATTTCGATGGATTTGCCTTTGCTACGCAGAGACTTAATCACCATCCCGTTAAAGCCTTCACGTGCGCCCAGGTAGTGCCCCAGGAAGGATTTGGTGATAGCGATAATCGCGATAATCGGTGCCATCCAGGCGATAACCGGCGCGTTAAAGTGGTTCGCCAGGTAAGACAGGATAGAGATGTTCTGCTCTTTCGCCGCCGCCAGGTCCGCCGGGGACAGGCTCAGTACGCAGCTGAAGACGAAGAACATAACGGTCAGCACCATCATGATGTGGGCACGTGCCAGGATAGAGGAACACTTCTTCTCTGCGCCCTGACCGTACTCTTCACGCTTCGCCACCGCGAAGGAAGAGATGATCGGCGAGTGGTTGAAGGAGAATACCATTACCGGAATCGCCAGCCACAGGGTCATCCACAGGCCGTTGCCGGTAGAGGCCGCGCTGCTGAAGGACAGGGTTTCCAGTGCTGCGCCGCTCCACTGCGGGATCAGGTACAGCGCCAGCACCATCAGGGCTGCAACGAACGGGAACACCAGGATGCTCATCGCTTTAACGATCATCTGCTCACCGAAACGCACGATAGTCATCATACCGACGATCAGAATCAGCGACAGGATAGCGCGCGGCGGCGGCGTCATGTGCAGCTGGTGCGCCAGGAAGCTTTCCACGGTGTTCGTGATTGCTACGCTGTATACCAACAGGATTGGGTAGATAGCGAAGAAGTAGAGCAGGGTAATCAGTTTACCTGCGCCTACGCCGAAGTGCTCTTCAACGACTTCGGTGATGTCTTCGCCCGGGTTTTTACCGGACAGCACGAAGCGGGTCAGGCCGCGGTGTGCGAAGAAGGTCATCGGGAAGGCGAGGATAGCCATGATGATCAGCGGGATCATGCCGCCGACGCCGGCGTTGATCGGCAGGAACAGTACGCCCGCGCCGATCGCGGTGCCGTAAAGACCCAGCATCCACATCGTATCTGTTTTGCGCCATCCGCTAGCAGATTCTGCTGTGACGACCGTGCTGGTTTGAGTGTTTTCCATCTGTATCTCCTGGAGGAAGGAAAAATGCTAATT